>JABDRK010000074.1 GCA_013041785.1 Eudoraea sp. | reverse complement strand
TTCTTCGGCAGTACCGGAAGTATTGACCGGACAGGCTGCGGTTGATTTTATCCTAGCGGATCTGGATACGGCTATTGCCAATCTTTCCAGCTTAGCAGCCGGACAAGGGGCAGAAGCTACCTTCCGTGCCAGCAAGGAAGCTGCTAAATACCTTAAGGCCAAAGTACTTTTGAACAAGTTTGTTTACTTAGGTCAAGGAAGTGCAGACGCTGCAGATATGTCCCAGGTGATTTCACTTGTAGACGAAATTGCCGCTCAGGGATATGGCTTGGAATCAATTAACTACTTCCAGATTTTCAGGGAAGCTGCTGATTCTGAAACCATTTGGTCACTGAAATCTGGCGTAGGTAACCGTATCTTTAACGGTTTGCATTACAACTCTACTACTTTAGGTGGTGGTGGATGGAATGGATTCAGTACTTTGGCTGAATACTACGACCTATTCGAAGGTGATGCAAATAACAACCGAGTAGATAATACTGTTACTCAAGGAGATGTAGACTACTATTTGGATGGTCAGGAAGATCGTCGGGGCGGTGTTCCGCTTGAAGGTGCACCTTATACCGGAGATCCTGAGACTACGGATAGTGATGGTTATGAAATTGGTTCCAATGTTGGTTTTGGATTTCTGATCAATCAGCAATATGATCTTGACGGTACTCCATTACAAGATCGTGCTGGTGCACCCCTTACCTTCAAAAGAGATTTTGTTGACGGTGCTGGTGCTCCCAGTCTGATCAATAATGATGAAACCACCGGTATCCGATTAATGAAGTATGGCCCAAGATATGGGGAATTCCGAGGACACGAGGTCGTCTTCCGATATGCTGATGCACACTTGATGAAGGCTGAAGCCATGTGGAGAAGTGGTGGTGACCCAACTGCCATGGTAAATGACCTTCGCGTATTGCGTGGAGCAGATCCTCTTGGTTCTGTTGGAGCTCAAGAGCTTATTGATGAAAGAGGTCGTGAGCTTTACGCTGAAACCTGGAGGAGAAATGACCTGATTCGTTTTGACCAGTACCTGAGAGCATGGGATTTCAAACCATCTGGAGAAGTTGGAAACGAAGCCCGATTGTTGTTTCCTATTCCGGATCAGCAGCTGTTGGCTAACCCCAACCTGGTACAAAACCCTGGATACTAATACAAATATCCTATCATAAAAAAACCCCGGCGATAACGCCGGGGTTTTTTATTTGGCTTACTTGGCATTGCGCCGGAAAAACAATATCTTAATTACTCTTTATCCAGCTTCACACTCATGTATTATATAGGTTATGATATCGGGAGTTCCTCCATCAAAGCAGCCCTGGTTCATTCCGACACTGGTGAGCACCTGGCCCTGGTAAAATACCCCAAAGAAGAACTTCCTATCATTAGTCTACATAAAGGCTGGGCGGAACAGGACCCTGACAGTTGGTGGAAAAATGTTTGTGTCGCCACGCGGGAAATACTTGATAAAACTAAGATTAACCCGCAAAACATTCTGGGGATTGGCATTGCCTATCAGATGCACGGCCTGGTTCTTGTCGATATACAAGGTAATTTGCTGCGAAATAGTATCATCTGGTGCGATAGTCGTGCGATTGAAATTGGGCAAAAAGCCTTTGAATCCCTTGGTGAAGCCTATTGTTCAGAAGAGTTGTTAAATTCCCCCGGGAATTTTACGGCCTCCAAATTAAAATGGGTGAAGGATAACGAACCGGATATCTATTCAAAAATTCACAAGATTATGCTGCCCGGCGATTATATCGCCTTTAAATTCAGTGGAGAAAAACAAACCACAGTTCCTGGTTTATCTGAAGGCATCCTATGGAATTATAAAACCAGGGAACCCGCAACGAAGCTTATGGATCATTACGGGCTCGGTATGCAATTACTTCCGGAACTGGTTGATACATGCTCCTTGCAGGCCCGGGTATCTCAGAAAGGGGCAACAGCTTCGGGCCTATCGGAAGGTACCCCGATATATTATCGCGCTGGTGATCAGCCTAATAATGCCTTGTCGTTAAATGTGTTTGAACCAGGACAAGTAGCAGCAACAGGAGGCACATCAGGGGTATTCTATGCCGTAACCGATTCTTTGTCCGTAAAAGAATATGCAAGGGTAAATAATTTTGTTCATGTAAACCACAGGGTAGATAAACTGCGCTTAGGTAAGCTATTGTGCATTAATGGGGCGGGGATCCTGTACAACTGGGTTCGTAAAAATCTGGACGTCGACTCATACGAAGAAATGAACCGTCTGGCCGAAGAGATCCCGGTAGGGTCAGAAGGGCTGGCCTTTCTTCCATTTGGTAATGGTGCTGAAAGGATGCTGGATAACCGCCTTATCGGAGCACATCTTTGTAATTTGAATCTAAACCTGCACAACAGCGCCCATATTTGTCGTGCTGCCCTCGAAGGGATTGCATTCTCTTTTGTATATGGCATGGAAATCCTGAAGTCAGATGGAATAAAGCCCCGAGTAATTCGAGCCGGGAATGATAACCTCTTCCGTTCAGCTGTTTTTTCCGAAACAATTGCCACTTTAATTGCACATGATATTGAAATATACAATACTACAGGTGCTGTTGGTGCAGCCCGGGCATGTCAGTTGCATACCGGGGATTTTAAAAATTTTGGCGATCAGGTGCTCAAAAATGATTTTCTGCAACGCATAATTCCAAAAAAAGACAAATCCTCTTATATAGAGGCATATCAAAACTGGAAAAAGGAATTGCAACATAAACTTTCAAATACATAAATATGGTACTTATTGGTGATAAAGAATATTTTAAAGGAATTGGTCCCATTTCCTATGAAGGAAAAGATTCTGACAATCCCCTGGCCTATAAATATTACAATCCGGAACAAATAGTGGCCGGGAAAACCATGCAGGAGCATTTTAAATTTGCGGTAGCATACTGGCATACCTTCTGCGGGGTGGGTGCGGATCCTTTTGGTCCCGGGACACAACAATTCCCCTGGGATGTGCCGGAAGATCCTTATATAGCCGCCAGAGCCAAGGCAGATGCCGCTTTTGAGTTTATCACCAAACTGGGTTTTGACTATTTCTGTTTCCACGACTACGATCTGATTCGCGAGGGTTCTTCTTTTTCCAAATCCGAAGAACGCCTTTCTACCATTGTAGAGTATATCAAGGAGAAAAAAGCGGCATCAGGGGTAAAGCTGCTCTGGGGAACTGCTAATTGTTTTTCCCACCCCCGGTATATGAACGGTGCAGCTACCAATCCTGATTTTAACGTCCTGGCCCGGGCAGGCGGACAAATCAAACTGGCCCTTGATGCTACCATAGCCCTACAGGGTGAGAATTACGTGTTCTGGGGAGGTCGTGAAGGTTATATGTCCCTGCTGAATACAGATATGAAACGCGAACTGGACCATATGGGCAGGTTTTTAGGCCTGGCGCGCGACTATGCGCGGAAACAGGGGTTTAAAGGCAATTTCTTTATAGAGCCCAAGCCCATGGAACCCATGAAACATCAATATGATTTTGACGCGGCGACGGTTATTGGTTTTTTGCATCAGTATGACCTGCAGGATGATTTCAAACTCAATATAGAAGTAAACCACGCTACCCTCGCCGGGCACACCTTTCAGCACGAACTTGAGGTCGCAGCAAGCCACGGTTTGCTTGGCAGTATTGATGCCAACAGGGGCGACTACCAGAACGGCTGGGATACAGACCAGTTCCCGAACAATATCAATGAAGTAACCGAAGCCATGCTGGTTTTTCTAAAGGCAGGAGGACTACAGGGAGGAGGAGTAAACTTTGATGCCAAAATCCGAAGAAATTCTACGGATACTGAAGATGTTTTCCACGCCCATATCGGCGGAGCGGATACCTTTGCCCGCGCCTTACTAATCGCGGACAAAATCATTAATAGCTCTT
>JABDRK010000060.1 GCA_013041785.1 Eudoraea sp. | reverse complement strand
ACGTGGTTTCCCTGGGAAATTCGGCCAGGTGATCGTTTAGTAAACTCAGTGGTGCACTCACCACGTTTTCGAAGTGTTCTGCAGCGTATTCGCTCTCCTTGCGCACATCAAAAACCGGGATGCCTTCCTGGCCAATAATTTCAGCCGCCTCTTTAGCGTTTATTGCACGCATAGCATCGGTTTCCTTACCGGCATTGACCCAGGCATCATAGCCTCCCTGCAGGTAGCCCAGCGTATTATCAAAACCAACCCTTGAAAGCCGGGTAACCGTCTCTTCTTCCTTCCCATCTGGAGTTACCAGAAGAATGGGTTGCTTAACATCTGCAATCAAAGCGCCGACCCAGGGGGCAAAATCCCCTTTAAGGCCAATGAATATAGATCTGGGAATATGTCCTTTCACAAATTCATCCTCGTGTCGAACATCCAGAATCACCGCTCCCGTTTCATTGGCTGCGGCCTCAAAGGCGTCAGGCGATAAGGCTCGCGTTCCCCGTTGAAGTACTTCACCTATGTCTTCATACCCTTCCCTGTTGAGCTTTACATTGGCCGGGAAATATTTGGGTGGAGGCAAAAGGCCCTCGGTAACTTCCCGGATAAACTCTTCCCGTGTCATATCGGCCCTAAGGGCATAGTTCATCTTTTTTTGATTTCCCAGGGAATCCACAGTTTCCTTCATCATATTCTTTCCACATGCAGATCCTGCCCCGTGGGCCGGATAGACGATGATCTCATCAGCAAGCGGCATAATTTTGCTGCGAAGACTGTCATAGAGCAAACCCGCAAGTTCTTCCTGGGTCATATCAGCGGCTTTCTGTGCCAGATCAGGTCTGCCGACATCCCCGAGGAATAATGTATCTCCGGAGAAAATCGCATGGTCTTTTCCGGATTCATCGATCAACAAATAGGTAGTGCTTTCCATCGTATGCCCTGGCGTATGTAATACCCTGATCCTTATTTTACCTATCACAAATTCCTGCTGATCTTTGGCAATAATGGCTTCAAAGGACGGATTGGCCGTGGGGCCGTACACGATAGGAGCACCCGTTTCCCGGGAAAGTGTCAGATGTCCACTAACAAAATCAGCATGAAAATGGGTTTCAAAAATGTATTTGATTTTGGCTCCATCTTCCCGGGCCCTCCTTAGGTAGGGTTCAATTTCCCGCAGAGGATCGATTATAGCCGCCTCTCCTTCGCTTTCAATATAGTATGCTCCCTGAGCAAGACAACCCGTATATATTTGTTCTATTTTCATCAATGTCAAATTTTTGATCAAATTTAGCACTTTCTTTCAAGCGGTTTTATACACTTATTTCCCGGGCCCTTTACGTTGCTGTACCACCTTTTCCCGCATAGGGGATGGAGATTCCTGTTGATCGTGATAAGCCACGGCTTCCATAATCCGGACAAACAGATGGGTTTTTGGAACCACCTCAATGATATCACTGCTAAAGACAATATCCCGGATCGGACCAATTGCGCCGGTGATGTAGAAATCCAGCCCGCGCTCTCTCAATTTTGAAATCGTTTTAACCAACATACGTGTGGCTGTGGAATCCATGTAATTTATGGCTTCTGCATTGAGAATTACCCCCTTTAATTCCGGGCCTTTTTTATCGATATATCGCAGGAGCCTCCTTTTAAAATAGGCGGCATTTGCAAAATATAATTGCGCATCGAAGCGAATGATGAGTAAGTCGGGTCGCACCTCTATATCTTCGGAAAAACGGTCCACATTTCTGTAATAATCCGTTCCCTTAATATTCGCCAAAACAGCAAAATGTGGTTTTGAAGTTCGGTAAACCATCAGCAAGAGAGAAAGCAAGACACCCACGAGAATACCCTGGGTAATTCCGATAAACAGGGTAATTATAAAAGTCCCCAGCAGGATATAAAACTCGTCTCTTCGCAAGAACCATAAGGTCCGGGCGTAGGAAACTTCAATCAGTTTAAATACCGTAACCATTATGATACTGGCCAGAATGGCCTTAGGTAGAAAATAGAATACGGGGGTAAGAAATAAAAGGGTTAGGACTACCAATATGCCTGATATCAGTCCGGCAATATTAGACCTGGACCCTGTTTCATTAAGCAAAGCCGATCTGGAGAAACTGGCCGTAACCGGATAGGACTGAAAAAAGGAACCCAGTAAATTGGACAGCCCCAGGGCCCTTAATTCCTGATTGGCATCAATACGGTCTTCGTTGTTCTTCTCTTCAATCCCCTTCCCAATAGAAATGGCTTCCAGATAACCTATCAAAGCCAGGGTAAGGGCAATGGGCCAAAGTTTAAGAACGATATCCAAACTCACCTTCGGGACATCCCAGACGGGTAATCCGATTGGGATTTTCCCCACCAGGCTCACCCCCAGGGCTTCCAGGTTGAACAGGTAGGCTGATAGGATACCCAGGACCACCACCAATAGAATTCCCGGGAATTTTGGTTTCCATTTCCTGAGGATTACGATCAGCATAATTCCAATGACACCAATTATGAAGTCATATACCTGAATGCGGGGAAAAGCTTCGACAGCATTGATCAGTAGTTCATAAATCCGGTTGCTATTCTCTATATCCACACCAAACAGATGCTTCAACTGGCTTAAGATTATAATCAGGGCGGCAGCAGAAATGAATCCGCTGATCACCGGTTTGGAAAGGAAATTCACCAAAAATCCCATTTGCAGGATACCGAGAATCAACTGAATGGCTCCTACCAGGAAGGCCAGGCCAATAGCCAGGGTAATATACTCTGCCGGGCTGTTTGCTCCTATCATCCCAAGGCCGGCAGCGACCAACAGCGAATCCATGGCCACAGGCCCTATTCCCAAATGCCTGGACGTCCCGAAAACAGCATAGATCAAGAGGGGAAACAGGGAGGCATAGAGTCCATAGACCGGGGGAAGGCCGGCGATCATTGCATATGCCATAGCCTGAGGCACCAAAAGTACCCCCACAGACAAACCTGATTTAAGGTCCCCTGGAAGGTCAATTCTGGAATATTCAGGCAGCCAGTCTATTACAGGAAAGAAGCGTCGCATTGCTCAAAAGTACTACTAAATGAAGAATTTTATATGGTCAGCTTTGGTTCGATTCTTATATGTCAATACAATTGAATTTTAATCCCGAAAAACCCAACGACTCCTTAATGTAGCGGTAATAACAAAGTTTGTATGGAAATTCAGAGGTGGAGAATTTCAATTTGATTCCGATGCAGTTTAATTATTCCTTCATTCTCAAGGCTTTTTAAAAGCCGCGACACCACAACCCTAGAAGTATGCAGGTCATGGGCCACTTCCTGATGCGTGGCATGTATTACTTCATTCTGCGTTACCATTGCCTTATCCCGCAAGTACTTCAGCAGGCGCTCATCCATTTTCATGAAAGCCAGGGTATCCACGGTTTCCATCAGTTCGGACAAGCGGGTGTGGTAACTATCCAGGATAAATTTCCGCCAGCTGCTATACTTACTAAGCCATTCTTCCATTTTTTCGATGGGTATCATCAGCAATCGGTTTCCACCTCGGCAACGGCCCGTATCTCACTTTTCCCAGTACCCATACAACAGGAAAAGGTCATTGCACAGGTGTCGCCCTTCTCAATAAAGTACAAAATGAGTTCGTCTCCGTCATCGTCTTCA
>JABDRK010000034.1 GCA_013041785.1 Eudoraea sp. | reverse complement strand
TTTCTTACCCGATAATTGTATTTCCAGCAGTGATAAGTACCCGTCAGACACAGCTATTTTTAATAAATATTTTGCAACCATTGGCGTACCCGAATCCAAAGTGTGTGCTTCTGGCTTAAATGCTGCTCCATAAATTTTCAGGACCACAGGGTCTTCTGGATTATGGAGGAAGGTCCACGCTGCCGGATAAGGGCTAAGCCCTCTGATTTTGTCATATATTACTTTCCCGGGTTGCTCCCAGTCTATTTTACAGGTGTCCCGGTGGATCTTTGGGGCTGTTTTTAAGTTGCTGTCTTCCGACTGCACGATTGGAGTTACCTCATCTTTTTCAATTAGGGAAACGGTTTTTAATACCAGTCCGGCACCAAGATGCATGAGTCGGTCGTGCAAAGCCCCTGCATTTTCTTCCGGACCAACAGGGGTCTTTTCCTGTAATATAATTTCCCCGGTATCAATGCGCTCATTGATATAGAAGGTAGTGATCCCGGTTTCTGACTCCCCGTTTATTATGGCCCAATTGATCGGAGCTGCACCCCGGTATTGGGGAAGTAGGGAGGCATGCAGGTTGACGGTTCCGTATTCCGGCATTTCCCAAACGGCCCTGGGCAACATCCTGAAAGCCACTACAATCTGTAAATTGGCCTTAAGCGCCCTGAGTTCCTCCTGGAAGGCTTCACTTTTAAGGTTTGTGGGCTGTAATATTTTCAGTCCCTTATCTAAGGCATAGCGCTTCACCGCTGATTGGTGTAGTTTTCTGCCCCTTCCGGCAGGTTTGTCGGGTGCGGTAATCACTCCAACCACCTTGTAGCCTTCCGTCAACAAAGCGTCCAGGACGGGTACGGCGAAGTCCGGGGTGCCCATAAATACTATTCTTAGTCTTCTCATTTGTTTAATATGTATTCGTTTTTGTGATTGATCCCGATCTTCCCCTCTTCCAGCAACTCCCTCAAGGTTTGCAAAATGAGATGCTCTTCATCAGGCAACAGGCGAATTAACCTTCGGGAACTGCTTGCAGCCCTTTGAAGCTGCCCGAGGATACGTTCTGGCAAGCCTGGTGAAGTTGTTGCCCTATCAGCCTTTTTTAAGCAAACATCACAAACACCACAGTCCTTTTTTAGCTTTTCCCCAAAATACTGCAATAATTGTTTACTCCTGCAGACAGTATCCTTGTTTAGGTAATTAAGCATATGAGAGACGTTCTCCACCTTTATCTTATGATAGGATTCCACCTCTTTGGCAAAGCGGTTTATAGCCCGATCGTCTTCCCTGGGCATCAGGAAGGTGATTTTTAAATCCCGGTCCTGAGATGTTAAGGTAATAAGACCATCGTCTTTTAGTTTTTCCAAAGCAGCCAGAACTTCCTGTTCAGATTTCCCTGTTTTTTTGCCCAACAAAATGGGATTGATCCTGGTTTCAAAGTCAAATACACCCCCATAAGTCCGCAACAGCATTTGAATAACCTCAGCAAGGTCCGGGTGTTTTTCCATATACTGAAAAAGTCCCGTTTTATTGGCCTCAACTTTTATTTTGGTTTGCCTGCTAAATTCCTGAGAGAGGCTGATTACAGAATTCTGATCGAGAATCCTAAGCGCATTGTAAGTAAGCATGTATTGGAACCCGTAGGCCTCACAAAAATCATCAAAATGGAAGGGATAGGTCTCGTGTTCCCCTCCGCCAAAAGGGATTTGAAAATAATTATTCAATTTAAGGTATACCGTTTTGATATAGGCTGTACCCGGCAATACATTCAGGAACTGTTTCTTAACCTGGGCTTTATCTGCCTTATTGGTCAGTAAGATCGCCCTTGCCGGTTTCCCGTCCCTGCCTGCCCGACCAGCTTCCTGGAAATAGTTTTCCAGATTGTCCGGAATCTGATAATGTACAACCAGGCTCACATCGGGTTTGTCTACGCCCATGCCAAAGGCATTGGTGGCTATCATGAATTGTACCTTGTTTTGTAACCATTGCCTAAGTTTATCAGACTTTTCCCCTGCACTTAATCCGCCGTGGAAGAAATGGCTCGTAAACCCTTTTTTATTTAAGAATTGCGACAACTCCTCGGTCATTCGCCGCGAACGCACGTAAACAATCCCGCTACCGGGGGCTTCACTACAAAGCATTTGAAGCCGATAGCGTTTGTCTTCCTCCCAAAACACCTGATAACTGATATTTTTCCTTAAAAATGAATCCTTGAAAAGTTGCTCATTCTTTAGCCCCAGGTTTTGGATAATATCTTCCCTTACCCGTTCAGTTGCTGTTGCGGTCAGGGCCATTACCGGAATATTGGGATGTAGCTCACGAAGTATGGCACATTCCAGATAAGCAGGCCTGAAATCATTTCCCCACTGGGAGATACAGTGAGCCTCATCGATGGCAATAAGGTTAACCGGCATCCCGGCGATCCTTTCCCGAACCAGTTCCTGTTGCAGCCTTTCGGGAGACAGGTATAGAAAACGATAGTTGCCATAGAGGCAATTATCTAATAAAGTCAGTACTTCCTGAAAACCTAGGCCGCCCGTTAGGCCGATTGCCTTTATCCCCTTTTGTTTTAGCCCGTTTACCTGATCTTCAATCAGGGCCACAAGTGGAGAAACCACGATGCAGATACCTTCATGCAATAGGGCAGGTACCTGATAACATACAGATTTGCCACCACCAGTAGGCAGCAGGGCCAGGACATCCTGCTGTTGCATCACTGTTTCAATGATTTCGGCCTGTGAGCCCCGAAAACTATCAAAACCCCAGTATTTCTTGAGGATATGGGCGGCGTTTTCAATCACGTGTACAGCTTTAGTGCTTCAATAATATATTCAGTTCGTTCCTGTATGGATCCCTTGGGAACCACGACGGGACCGTAGCCTAACTGCAGATAGGTCTTTTCGAGGTGTCCGTGTATGGCTACCGCTTCTTCGAAAGTTTCAAACCGTTCCGCGTCTGCACGGTAAATTTCTTTCCAGGGGGGCAGTAAAATTACTTCATCATACCGCAGTTCCTTGCAGGCTTGCTCAAAATATGAGGTGTAGGCCTGCCCGAAGTAGTTCATATAGGCCAGGACGTCTGGAATTCCACGATCGTAAAAAACTACAGGGGCTTCGTGTATATTGGCCCTGTGGTATTGCTCCATCCGTCCCTGCAACAGCCTGGTGTTAAAATCATGGGGGTCATGCACAAAAACCAGGGGATTAGACCGGTATTCGGTTTGATTTTCCTTGTCCTTGGCTGCTGAAGTAAGGCTTCGGATAATTTCTTCAAAGCAGGTAAACCCCTTGCTCATCAAGGAGTTGACAACGCTGGTTTTTCCGGTTCCGGGACCGCCTGTTATGACAATTTTCTTTGGAGGCAATATATCTTCGATTTACTACCACAAAAGTAATCATTCAAAGCCTGCCCTTAAAATTGCCGTTGAACCCCTATATTTGCAAAAAGATTGTAATGGAACCGGATAAGGTGGAAGCATTTTACGGCAGGTTAAAGAATGAATTACTAAAAAACACCAGTTGGCCTGCGGATTACCTGTATAAATTTATAGTGCCCACAGATTCAGAACGAATTAATAAGATCAACCAGATATTCGATAATACCGGGGCTGTGATCGAATCCAAACAATCCAGAAAAGGAAAATATACAAGCCTCTCTATCATGGTTAATCTGAAGGACCCTGATGAGGTTATTGAAAAATATAAGGAAGTAGGTAAAATCAAGGGAGTAATCTCTCTTTAAAAGTATAGGTAACCCATAATTTTGTTACTTTGTCAACGTTAATAAATAACTTCCCAAACTAAATCACAAACATTTTGGATGCAGTAGATAATTTAGAGTACAATACAGAACGTTCCAAACTTATAATTCCCGAATACGGCCGGCATTTCCAAAAAATGGTGGACTATGCAGTATCTATAGCAGATCGCGAAGAACGCAACCGGGTGGCAAAGGCCATTATCAGTGTCATGGGCAATTTACAACCCCACCTTAGAGACGTGCCGGACTTCCAACACAAGCTCTGGGATCAGTTGTTTATCATGGCTGATTTTAAACTCGATGTAGACTCCCCTTTTCCCATAACGAGCAAGGAAGTATTGCAACAGCGGCCCGAACCCCTGGAATATCCTCAGAATTTCCCAAAATACCGGTTTTATGGAAACAACATAAAGCGAATGATCGATGTCGCTATTAACTGGGAAAAAGGGGATTTGCGCGATGGCCTTGAATATGCGATCGCCAATCATATGAAGAAGTGTTACCTGAACTGGAATAAGGATACCGTGGATGATCAGGCAATCTTTCAGCATTTATTTGAATTGAGCGAAGGAAAAATTGACCTTGCCGCCGATGGTGAGAACCTCACAGATAGTGGACAATTCCTCAAAAACCGAACTTCTAAGTCCAACAGAGGAGGCAGTTCCGGTAAAAAAGGACAGCGGGGAGGTAGCCGAGGCAAGAAAAGATATTAATCCGGGTTTTTTATGGGTACATTCAAGATTGAAGGCGGCCACCAACTTCATGGAGAAATTAGGCCGCAGGGAGCAAAGAACGAGGCACTACAAATTCTTTGTGCCGTATTGCTTACCCCTGAAAAAGTTACCATCAGCAATATTCCTGACATACTTGACGTAAACAAACTTATCCAGTTATTGGAAGATCTGGGCGTCAAGATTCAGAAAAAGGGAAAAGGGTCTTATACCTTTAAAGCTGATGATATTAATCTGAAGTATTTACAGTCAGAACAATTCAAAAAAGACGGCAGGGGCCTGAGAGGATCTATTATGCTTGTTGGCCCGCTTTTGGCCCGTTTTGGCAAAGGATATATCCCGAAACCAGGAGGGGATAAGATCGGGCGCAGAAGACTGGACACCCATTTCGAGGGTTTTATAAATCTGGGAGCCAAGTTCAGGTATAACCGGGAAGAGCATTTCTACGGGGTAGAGGCCAAGAAGCTGAAAGGGACCTATATGCTGCTCGACGAGGCATCCGTAACAGGAACTGCCAATATTGTAATGGCTGCTGTGCTTGCTGAGGGAAAAACCACTATCTATAATGCTGCTTGCGAACCCTATCTGCAGCAACTTTGCAATATGCTGAATCGCATGGGTGCCAGGATTAGTGGTATTGGATCCAATTTACTGGAAATTGAAGGGGTAGATACCCTCGGAGGTACCGAGCATACCATGCTTCCTGATATGATTGAAATTGGCAGCTGGATCGGATTGGCTGCAATGACCCGTAGCGAACTCACTATTAAAGACGTGAGCTGGGACCACCTTGGCCAGATTCCTGGTGCTTTTAGCAAATTGGGGATTACCATAGAACGCAGGGGAGAAGATATCTTTATCCCCGAGCATAAAAATGGGTATAAAATCCATAGCTATATTGATGGTTCCATCCTGACGGTGGCAGATGCTCCTTGGCCCGGACTCACCCCGGACCTGCTCAGTATTATTTTGGTGGTGGCCACGCAAGCCCAGGGGGAGGTGCTGATTCATCAGAAAATGTTTGAAAGCCGACTTTTCTTTGTCGATAAGCTTATTGACATGGGAGCCAAGATAATATTGTGTGATCCACACAGAGCAACAGTGATCGGTCACAATTTCAAATCTACGCTGAAAGCGACAACCATGGTGTCTCCGGATATCCGTGCAGGGGTTTCCCTGCTTATCGCCGCCCTGAGTGCAAAAGGGACTTCTACCATACACAATATAGAGCAAATAGACCGGGGTTACGAAGATATCGATACCCGCCTCCGCGCTATTGGTGCCAGGATAGACAGGGTTTAATCCCTGATGGATCTTAATTCAGGTATTGGAGGAGATCCAGGATTAGGATTATGGACCACCCCAGGGTTCTCATCCAATTTAAACTTACTAACCGTTTAAGGTCTCTTCTCTCGGCTTGTTCCTGGTCAATCAAGCGGTGAATCGGGACAAAGAACAGAAAAGTAGTTATCCAGGTTCCCAACACCAATATTAATTCACTAATGGATAATAACCCGGGGCTGTTTACTGCCAGCCACATAGAGAGAAACAATTGTACAAGCATTAGCGGCGCGACAATCAAAGTGATTCTTGGCGTATACTTCTTATGCCAGATAATGAGATCTGAAGGTGGGTAGGCAAGGAATCCCGGATATACAATTAGCTGTACCATCCACGAGAGGACAAACAGGCCGGCATCAACCAGAAGTAATACAATCAACCACTTTTCCATCAGCGTTCTTCCAAATGACCGTCCGGGTAGAGCGCAAATCTTCCTTTTTCTCGTGCATGTACATGTTCCGCAACCGGCCAGGGCCAACCTCCAAATTCGGTTTCTCTATATTCCCTCATGGCATCCTGAATTTCTTCCTGAGTATTCATTACAAAAGGCCCGTATTTGGCAACGGGCTCGGAAATTGGCTTTCCTTGTAATAGAAGCAGTGAAGCGGGCTTTTCCCCGTTTTGAATCCCTATTGAAGCGCCAGGATTTAGATCCGCACCCTGATTGATATTCATTTTCTGTTCATTCAGGGTAAGTTGGTCTCCCTCATAAAGATAAATGCTTCTGTTGGTATGGGGCCCGGTAACCGGAAGTTCCAGCCTCGCCCCGGCATCTAAATGTATCTCCCAAATCCCAACTTCGTTTTTGGGATCGGTAGCCCAGGAATTCGGCGGGGGAGGATCGGCTAATTTACCCGACCAGTCACCTGCAATAATTCTGAGCGTTACACCTTCCAAAGCTATTACCGGGATTTTTTCATGCCAGAGCATCTTGAAATAGGGCTCAGTTAATTTATCCTTTTGGGGCAGGTTTATCCAAATCTGGAAAAGTTCCAGGGTATTCGGCGCATTACGATTGAGCAGGGGAAACATTTCGGAATGCTGTACCCCTTTACCAGCAGTCATCCATTGTACGTCACCGCCGCCAAACCTTCCTGCAGCACCCAGGGAATCAGAGTGGTCACAACATCCCTTATTTACAATAGTTACTGTTTCAAACCCCCTATGCGGGTGGTAGGGGAATCCGGGGACCTTTTGACCGTGATACATACGCCAGCCATCTTTGATGACAAAGTCACTTCCAAGGTTTCTGCCTTCAAGTGAAGCCTCCGGCCCCATGTCTTCATTACCACTGGGATAATGGTCCAGGTGGTAAACGCAAAATAAAAAGGGATCCTGTGTCTGCCAGGGAAAACCCAGGGGGTAGATTCGTTTGATATCAGCATGCATACGCCTGGCTCAGTGTTTTGCATTGTTGATTTCAACCCAGTTCTTTTCCGGATCAAGTATATAGATTTGTTTAACCCCGTCTGCCCGGGTAGTAATGGCTCCCTCTTTACCAGGCCAATCCCAGAATGGAATTTTTTTGTAATTCAGGTGTTCGATAAATGCATCCAGCTTGGCTGTGGACAAACAGAGATGAACACTTTTGTTTTCCTGGGGGATAACCGTATCCTTTCCAATAAGGTGCAATTGACTGTTGCCGCGGATCTTGAACCACCTGAATCCATCTGGATCCGAGGGATGGGGAATCTCTTCAAGTTTGAGGACATCGGCATAAAAATCCCCTACCTTTTTCAAATCCTGTACTATGAAAGAGTAATGGTCGTACTTGAAATCAAAGTTTTGGGCATTGCTTGTGTATAAACCCAGAAAAAGGACGGTCAAGAGCATGTGTTTCATAAAGGATGATGGATTTAGTTTGTTCTGATTATTCCTGCACATAAGAAACAAAGGCAAAATGTTTACTATCAGGAGACCAGGAGGGCACGTTAATAGTTCCCTGCCCGCCTGTAAAGGTGTACAGTGTCTTTATGGATTGATTTTTTAAGTCCATTAACCTGAGGGCTACGGCTTTCAAAGGAGGATGATTTTCACCCTGATCTTTCAAATAGGAAAGGTATACCAGGAATTGGCCATCCGGGGAAGGATGTGGGAACCAGTTGGAAAATTGATCTTTGGTGATCTGGGTGTGGTTTTTTCCATTGGCATCCATTCTCCAAATCTCCATGCTTCCCGAATGCGCGGAATTGTAGTAGATATATTTTCCATCCGGACTGTATTCAGGACCATCCTGCAAACCCTGAAAATCAGTTAGTTTTTCCTCCGCTCCACCTTCAAGTCCGATTCGGTAAATATCATACTCCCCATTGCGTTCAGCTGTGTATACCAACCATCGGTCATCCGGGGACCATCCGTGCCAGTATGATGGGCTTTTCGGAGTGACCCGTTTGGGTGCTCCTCCGGAAATTGGGAGCACGTAGATACGCGACCCGCCAGCTTCGGCATTGGTTTTGGGATCATTGTTGCTTATGGCAAGTAGTTTCCCATTAAAAGAGATCCCGTGATCATTGTTGCATTGCGTGGCGTTAGCCGTATACAGGACCTCCTTTTGCCCATCTTCCAGAAAGATTTTATACAGCTTACCTTGCTGGTTGATAAGGAGATAAGAGCCATCTGTACTCCAGTTGGGTGCCTCAAAATGAGCCTTTTCACTCCAAACGAGGGACCGTTTTTCTGTCTCCAACGAATAAATCTCAAGATTTGATGTCAAAACAGGGGTTTCTTGTGCATTTAACTGACCAATTAAGGGTAAAAAAAGAAGTATGAGAAACAGCTGAATGTATCTGGATATTTCGGAAACAGCCATGTTATCTTTTATCATCTTTATCAGGTGTTTTTAATCAGTAAATTCAGTAGCCTTATGGGATCCGTCACAGTAGGGCTTGTTTTTAGTAGCCCCACAACGGCAAAACGCCGTAGTTCGTTTTTTCCTGACTACCTGTCCATCGGTCCCCGTAATTTCTATCTCACCTGAAACCAGCAACGGGCCTCCAGAAGCTACCTCTATTTTGGTAACCGCAGCAGGTTGCGATTCCTGTGAAGCTCCCTTGGTGTAATAGGAGAGAGCCCCGGAAGGACATTTATCGATCTGGGCTTTCAATGCATCAATGGAGGCGTTCTCAGGGGTGATCCATGGTTTATCATTGGGTTTGTACACCTCAGGAAGTGTTTTGACACAGATCCCTGAATGAATACAGGACTTGGGTTTCCATACAACCACCAAATCCCCATTGGTATACTCTTTTGTTATTTCTCGTTCTGCCATCTTTTCTTGTTTAATCGACGATAATTCATTGTTAATTTTGGATTGGTGGTGGGCCTTCAGGGACAAGGGCCTTGTAAACTTCATCCCCTTTTCGCGAAATATATTCCTGTTTTACCTGTTCTACCAATTTGGGTTTTTCAAAAAGGTCTACCATAGTCATGGCCAATGCCTTTGCTGCGTGGATCATGCCTTTATGTCCAATGCTCATTCCTCCGCAGGCCACCACAGCCCAGGAATGCCACGGGGTGTCTTTTGGGGCAACGGTAACACTCAGGTTGATATTAGGCACATTCCAACTCACATCCCCCACGTCTGTTGAACCACCTCCCGGATTTTCCAGAGTTCTCTTCAGGGGGCTGATTTTGCTATCCATACCCACCTGTGGTTTGCCCGTGGCTACCTGAATTTGCTTCCCGAATTCAATTTCCTCATCGGTGTAGGATATCGGACCCAAAAGTTCCAGATTCTTCTGCATGATTTCGCCTCCGCTTCTATTCACCAATACCTCATAAATCCCTGAAATAAGAGAAATTTTATACTCCACATTGGCCATGATAGCAGCCCCTTCTGCCATCTTCTGAACGCGTTCATATACAGGTAACATGCCACTTCTTTTGGTATCCCTGACCCGCACCCATAATTTAGCGTAATCCGGAACAACATTTACTACCTGTCCTCCGTCCTGGATATGATAATGGATTCTTACCGTTGGTTTTATATGTTCGCGATAATAATTTATCCCTGTAGTATATAATTCCAGGGCATCAGAAGCGCTCCTGCCATTCCATGGGTCAGCTGAAGCATGGGCAGCCTGCCCAAAAAATTCTACTTTAAAATCTACCAGGGCTAGTGTACTTTGGACATCTGCTTCGGTATTGGCGCCAGGGTGCCAGCTCAAATTCACATCCACATCATCCCAGAGTCCTTCCCGAACCATCCAGATCTTTCCAAAGAATTTTTCCTCAGCAGGGGTGCCGAAAAATTTAACGGTTCCTTTTAGTTTACCGTCTTCAATGAGCTCTTTAATTGCAACGGCTGATGCAAGACTTGCCACCCCAAAAAGATTATGACCACAGCCATGTCCGGCGGCTCCTGCATTAAGAGGCTCCTTTGTGGGTTGTGCTTTCTGGGAAATGCCAGGCAGGGCATCAAACTCGCCAAGAACACTAATTACCGGCTTCCCCGATCCATAGGTAGCTACAAATGCGGTAGGCATTCCCGCTACACCGCGTTCCACTTTAAAACCATTAAACTCAGCGATACTCGCCAGAATTTCTGCTGAAACTGTTTCTTCAAATGCGGTTTCGGCCAGGGCCCAAATAGAATCACTTACTCCAATAAGTTCTTTTTTGTGTTTCTCGATGGAAGCAATAACGGCTTGTTTGTTTTTGCTTGTTTTCTGGGCATTAAGCATTAATGTAAATGGCAACAGGAGAAGCAGTGCTAGATGTTTTTTCATAATTAAAGTGTGATTGTGGTCTTTGGTTATTTTCCCGGGAACACTCAAAACTGTGCACTGGGCACTTTAGGCAATGTTCCGGAGGCGGCTTATAATTTTGCTGATTTTAAATATAAGGAAAAATAGGGTTAATTCAGAGCTGCCTTGTAAACCGTTAAGCAGCGTTCCCTTGCCATCTTATGATCTACCATTTTTTCGGGATAGTCACTTGTATCAAATTCAGGCACCCATTTTTTAATATACACCCTCTGCTTGTCGAATTTTTCGATTTGTGTCATGGGATTAAAAATCCGAAAATAAGGAGCAGCATCCACACCACTTCCACTGGCCCATTGCCAGTTTCCCACGTTGCTGCTGAGTTCGAAATCCAGCAGTTTTTCAGCGAAGTAGGCTTCCCCCCAGCGCCAATCGATCAACAGGTGCTTGCACAAAAAACTGGCGACCAGCATACGGACCCGATTGTGCATGTATCCGGTTGTGTTTAATTCCCGCATACCCGCATCTACCAGGGCATATCCCGTCTGGCCTGTTTTCCATTTGTCAAATTCCTCCTCGTTATTGCGCCAAACGATCCTATCGTACTTCTTCTTGAAGGACTCGTGGACTGTTCTGGGAAAATGCCAGAGAATTTGCATAAAAAATTCCCTCCAAATCAATTCATTCAGGAAGGTTTCGTCCTTACTAGCTAATCCCTTTTTTACCAATTGCCTGATGGAAATGGTGCCAAACCGCAGATGGGGTCCTAGTCGGGAAGTCCCGCTAAGGGCCGGATAATCCCGGGTTTCACCATATTTATCTAAAAGGGATAGGGCAATATGGTAATCCGGAACCAGGATTTTAGAGTGTATAAAACCAAGGTCTTGCAAACTCAGGTTAGGAAGATCAGCGAGGTCCGCAAGCTTGTGAAATAGATTCTGGCAATCAAATTGGTTTAGATGTTTTGCAGGATTGAGATTCGATTTCCATTTCCTCATGAATGGGGTGTAAACCACATAGGGATTTCCATCATCCTTGGTAATTTCATTTTTTGCAAAAACAACCTGGTCTTTGAAGGTGTAAAAATCTATGTTTTGGCTGGATAATAAATCATCAATTTTTTTATCGCGATTCCGGGCGTAGGGCTCATAGTCCTCATTTGTATAAACTGCTTTAATCGGGTGGGAAGCAATAATATTTTTAAACACCGTAACAGGATTGCCATGATATATGGCCAAAGATCGCTGGTAATTCCTGCTCAATTTTTCCCGCATGTGCTGAAGTTTCTGGTGAATGAAACTTACCCGGGCATCATCTTCCGGCAAAGATTCCAGGATCTCAGGATCAAATATGAAAATGGGGAGTACAGGGCACCCTGATTCCAAAGCCGAAAAAAGACCGGCATTGTCTTCCAGGCGCAGATCGCGCCTAAACCAAAATATGCTCAGCCCATCAGTCATTTAATTTACGTTTAAGGTCGACAATCCTCCGTCAACGCCCAGTATCTGTCCGCTCATCCAACTGCTTTCTTCAGATAACAAGAATGCAGCGGCAGCGGCGATGTCTTCAGCCTGGCCAACGCGTTTCAGGGGATGACGTGCCGCCATCATTTCCTGTTTCCTGTCATTGCTCAATAAGCGGGAAGCCAGGGGAGTATTCACTAAAGATGGAGCAACTACATTGCACCGTACTTTTGGCGCATATTCCGCTGCCAGTGATTTTGCAAATCCTTCAATCGCCCCTTTAGCGGCAGCAACACTGGTATGAAAGGGCATGCCTGTACCCACAGCCACGGTACTAAAAAAGACCATGCTTGAACCTTCTGCCATTTTGGGCATAATATCCTTAACAATCTTAACTAAATTGAAAAAGTTTAGCTGCATGTCGGCTATAAATGTATCCATTCCCATCATCTTAAAAGGTTTGAGGTTGATACTTCCCGGACAATAGACAAAGCCATGGAGCTCATCCGGCAACGAGGATAGGGCCAGGGTATCTGAGGAAGCATCAAATGGCAGATGTGTTGCCTGGATGCCTTCAAGGCCTTCATTGGTCCTTGAAGCGATAAAAAGGTTGTGTTCCGTATGCATCTTTTCGGCCAATGCCTTACCAATACCATAGGAACCTCCAATAAGTAAGATGTTCTTTTTCATTTTTTAAAACGATTTGAATTCGAGTTTAGCAGATTTTCCCGGGATGGTTCCGAAGAGTTCGGAGAGCTTGGTCTCCCGATAGGAGAATATTTGCTTTAATTGCTTTTTTACAAGGATGGGATGGGCTAATCGGCCCAGCCACCCCAGAGGTAATTTGTAATGGATTACATCTTCCATTTCCACTCCCTGATCCACTTTCCGGATAAAGTGTTTGTGGTGCCATAAGCTGTAGGGACCAAATCGCTGTTCATCAACAAAGTAGGATCCTTTATCTACATGGGTTATTTCCGTTACCCATTTGGTAGTGAACCCCGGGAAGGGGGAAACCTTATACTGTATGATTTGTCCGGCAAACATGGACCTTTCTGTGCCTGAATGAATCACAAACCCCATGTGATCAGGGGTAATTATTTTTAAATTGGATGGATCCGACAGAAACTCCCAGGCCGTTTCCATGGATATGGGCAGGGTTTGCTTGGCATGTAAGGAATAAATTCTCATTCTTAATTTTTAACAAAGGTAGGGGCTATATTGTTTAATAAAAAATAATGAATGTTAAACAAAATTAAAGAAAAAGGGTTGTTGACTAATTTCAGGGATACTTGCCGATTTTTTAGAGATAATTCGCCTGATTTTGTACCTTTTTAAAGTACTTCAAAGCCAGTAGCATGCGTTGGGTAACAGGGATAGTTTGGATCTTAATGGGGACTTGTCTTTACGGCCAAGTTGATGTTTCGGTGCTTGGAACATTGCCGCAGGAGGTTCAGGAAACATCCGGACTTATCTATTACCAGGGTAGGCTTTACACCCATAACGATTCCGGTAACGCAGCAGTGATCTATGAGATTGATACCCTCACCCTGGAGATTAACAGATCAATTACTATAAATAATGCCGAGAATGTGGATTGGGAAGACCTTACCAGGGATGAGTCCTATCTTTACATTGGGGATATAGGCAATAACCAGGGCAATCGACAGGATCTTGGCATCTATCGCGTACCCCTTTCAGAGTTGGAGCAGGGGAATGAGGCCAATGCAGAGCGCATTACCTATGCCTATGCAGATCAGTCTGATTTTGATGCAGAAGCGAACAGTGATTGGGATGCTGAGGCCCTGATCAGCTATGGGGACCAGCTTATCATTTTCACTAAACAATGGCAGTCCCTGGGTACTGTGGCCTATTCCCTGCCCAAAACCCCGGGCGATTACCAGGCGCAACGGGTAGGAGAAAACAGCCTGAATGGACTGGTTAGCGGGGCAGCTTATAACACACAAACCCAGGTAGTCTATCTGCTGGGATATAGTCCGCTCTTGCAGCCTTTTTTGTTTCGATTAGATAATCTGGCTAATCCTTTCAACCTTACAGCGGGGGGAGAGAAGTTCAACCTGAATATCGGTTTTGCCCAGATGGAAGCCATATGCGTGTTGGATGAGAACCGGTATTACCTATCTTCAGAAGCTTTTAGCAGCTCAAATCCGCCCCTGAGTCTGAATACTACCTTGTTTACCCTAACTACTGAAGACAGTAATTCAGATCCTCCTCCTGAAGAAGAACCGGAAGAAGAAAATGAAGACCAAAATGAAGAGCCTAAATTATCCTTGTTTATTCCCTTCGGTACCAAATCCCTGGAATATACCCTGGAGCCGGATCAGGAAATCATCGGCTGGGAGATATTTGACCTTTCCGGACGCAGAATTGATTATCTGGGAAAAGGAGACATCCTGGAAAATCCCATCGATATTTCTGCATTAAACAGCGCCATTTACTACCTGGCTTTTTACCTGAACGGAA
>JABDRK010000429.1 GCA_013041785.1 Eudoraea sp. | reverse complement strand
GTCGTTTTTGGGCTGGACATTCTGTCTATGAACATCTTCCTCTTCCTGATCATCCCTGTATTTTATCTCCAGCATACCAATATGCGATATCCGGAATCCCTGGACAAGGCCCTGGGCTGGCTTTTTTTAATGCCCAACTACCATAAGGTTCACCACGAACAGGACCAGTTCTATACCGATTCCAACTACGGCACCCTATTTGTGATCTGGGACCGGCTGTTTGGCACCTTCCGGACCAAACCTGTAGCCGAAATCAACTATGGGCTCAAAGAGTTTAAAGGCAAGGAAAAACAATCGTTTTTATACCTGATTATTAGCCCGTTTATCAACATCAAGTGAATCATTATTCGTGAGCAGGACCGCCAAAATATTGCATTGGTTTCCCAGGATACTTTGCATCATTGCTATTTTATTTATCAGCCTGTTTGCCCTGGATGCCTTTGAACCCGGGCTAAGCCTGGGGCAACAACTACTGGCATTTTTGATACATCTGATCCCTTCTTTTATTTTGCTTGCCATCCTCCTTGTGGCCTGGAAGTGGGAAAAAGTTGGTGGGATCATCTTTGTAATAATTGGCCTTATAGCGAGCCCTTTGGTATTTCAACATAATTATCGGATGAATGAATCCGTATGGATGAGCCTGGGGGTCATCGGCCTTATTACCCTCCCCTTTGTCCTTGTAGGAATCCTTTTTATTTTGAGTTATTATCAGAAAAAGCATTAGGCCAATAAAATGAGCATGAGCAAACAATCCTTATTACCTCAGTCATGATCCCAAGCCCTTAAAAGTTACGAGCGTATAACATCTCAAATGATGGTGTTTTACTATAAAAATAAAGAAGAAGGTTCCTTTCAGGATAAGATTTTTTCATACCTTATTTGATTAATTGTAACAACCGTCTTCTGTATGAGACTAATACTTAGATAACATAAATCCAAAAATTATAAAAATGAGAAAATTATCCTTTATTCTGTCCCTAATCCTCCTGTTCCTGGCCGTTCCCGCCCAGGCACAATCCGTTGATGAAATTCTGAATAATTACTTTGAAAATACAGGTGGTTTAGACCAGTGGAAAAGTCTTGAGGGCATTAAAATGAATGCCAAGGTAAACCAACAAGGCATGGAAATTCCGCTTGAAATCATCCAATTGAAAGATGGCCGGCAAATGACTACCATCAATTTTCAGGGAAAAGAGATCAAACAGGGTGTTTTCGATGGCGAGGTCCTATGGGGCCACAATTTTATGACCATGAAAGCCGAAAAGAATGATGCAGAAGCAACAGCCAATTTTAAGTTGGAGACCAATGATTTTCCTGATCCATTTATCGATTATAAAGAAAAGGGGTACACAGTGGAATTTATGGGTACCGAGGAAATCGAAGGAACAGAGACCTATAAATTGAAGCTGGTCAGAGAGCCATTAACTATTGATGGGAATGAGGAACAGAATGTTAGTTTCTACTTTTTCGATACCGAGAATTACGTCCCCCTGGCGGTACAAAGTGAGATCAGGTCAGGACAAGCCAAAGGTATGACCCAGGAGATCACCTTTAGCGATTACCAGGAAGTAGATGGCCTCTATTTCCCCTTTTCAATGACCTCTGGTTTAAAGGACGGGCCTTCAAACCCTATGAGCTTTGAAAGTATAGAACTAAATCCCCAGGTCGAGGAGGCTGCTTTTGCCTTTCCCGAGGAAATAGTCACAGAGGAAAAAAACTAAAACCTAAACATATTATAAATGGCCCTTAAGATTTAAGGGCCATTTTTTTAAAAACGAGACTACTATGAGATCAAACATGTTTTTTCTTTTGGTTTTGGGGCTTACGTTTCCCCTGTCTGGTGTTTCACAAGAGCAAACCACAATCGATGCTTCCAGAATTTTTGGTGACCTCAGCGCGCGGCACATTGGACCCGCCTTGATGAGTGGCCGGATTAACGACATGGAAGTGCATCCGACCAATCCCAGAATAATTTATGCCGGAACGGCTGGTGGCGGTGTATGGAAATCAAATGACTCAGGTACTACTTTTAATCCCATTTTTGACGACTATTGCCAGTCTATTGGGGCCGTGGAAGTAGATCCCAATGATCCTGACAATACCATTTATGTGGGGACAGGTGAAACCTGGACCCGGAATTCTGTGTCCCTTGGCGACGGATTATATAAAACGACCGATGGAGGGTCCAACTGGAAAAAGATCGGCTTTGAAAAATCTGAACGTATTGCCAATGTAATAGTAAATCCCAATAACTCCCAGGAGGTATATGTGGGTGTTCTTGGAGCCTTATGGGGGGATAGTGAAGAACGTGGCGTTTATAAATCTTCGGATGGAGGAGCCACCTGGATAAAGCTGCTCTACGTGAACCCTAAAACGGGATGTGCCGACCTGGCCATGGATCCAACCGACCCAAATACGCTTTATGCCTCCATGTGGGAATTTCGCCGAACTGCCTGGTCTTTCGAGTCTGGAGGTGCCAATAGTGCCCTTTATAAATCAACAGATGGCGGTGCAACCTGGAACAAAATACACAATGGTTTCCCAGAAGGAAAATTAGGACGGCTGGCCATAGCGGTAGCCCCAACAAATCCAGAAGTGCTCTATACGGTGATAGAGGCTGAAAAAGATGAACGAAAAGGATTGTACAGAAGCAATGACGGCGGAGCCAATTGGGAACAATTGAATAATGATTTTGGGATTACCGTGCGCCCGTTTTATTTCTCCCGAATCGTGGTGGACCCTAAAGACGAAAATGTGGTGGTCAAAGGAGGTTTGAGCGGTTCTATTTCCCGCGACGGGGGCAAAACGTTTAAGAACCTTGGAAATATGCATTCGGATATCCATGATATTGCCTTTAGCATCAAAGACTCAGACATTATGTATGTAGGAACAGACGGAGGAGTTTATCGCTCTTGGAATGGGGGAACAACGATGGAAATCGTCCAAAATCTGCCCCTCTCGCAGTTTTATCATATAAGCGTGGATGATGCAGAACCCTATAACGTCTACGGAGGCCTGCAGGACAACGGTTCCTGGTATGGCCCTTCTTCTTCCCCTGGTGGAGTAAATGCCCGGGATTGGAAGTCTGCAGGACAGGGTGACGGTTTCAGGGTGTTAAAACATCCAACCAAACCGATAATCTATTCTGAAATGCAGGGAGCTGATAATGTATGGAGGATTGATACCGAGCGTAACCTTATAAAAACCATACAGCCGCAGCCAACCCGGGGGGTGGAAAAACTACGGTTTAATTGGAATCCGCCTATGGCTATCAGCGCCTTTCAGCCTGACCGGTTTTATATGGGCAGCCAGTACCTCCACAAATCCGAGGATATGGGAGATAGCTGGGAAATTATATCCCCTGACCTGACCACCAATGATCCGGCCAAGCAAAATCAGGAGGCCTCCGGAGGTTTGTCCGTGGACAATTCCGGTGCCGAAAACCACACCACCATATTCACCATTGCTGAATCGCCACTGGATGAAAACGTGATCTGGGTAGGCACCGATGACGGCAATGTTCAGGTTAGTAAGGATGGTGGGAAAAGCTGGACGAATACAGTGGCCAATATCCAGGGCCTTCCAGCCAATACCTGGTGCTACCACATTGAAGCCAGTTCTATAGATAAAGGAACGGCCTACGCGGTATTTGACGGTCATACCCAGAATGATATGAATCCCTATGCCTTCAAAACCACAGACTATGGGGCTAGCTGGACCAATATTATCAATGGAGAAGTTGAAGGGCCTGTTCGAAACATTCAGGAAGACTATGTAAATCCGAATCTGCTTTTCCTGGGCACAGAATTTGGTTTGTACATCACCCTGGATGGCGGACAAAGCTGGAGCAAGTTTACTAATAATATGCCAGCAGTGGCAGTACATTTCATCGACCTGCAAAAGCGAACCAATGATCTGGTCATGGGTACCCATGGGCGTGGCGTAATAATTATTGATGATATTTCCCCGCTTCGCGCTTTAACCCCTGAAATCCTGGACAAAAACGTTCACTTTTTTGAGAACAGTCCAACCGTGATCAGTGAAACCAGTAACTTCTCTGGGAATTTTGGTGGTGAAACGGAGTTTGTAGGGCCCAGCAAAACCAAAAACGTACAACTTAAGTACTATCTGAAAAAGCGCCATACATTCGGGAAAATGAGTATGGAGATCCAGGACATGGAGGGTAATAAAATCGTGGAAATCGGCCCGGGTAAATCCAAAGGAATCAACATTGTGAACTGGAACTATACCCGAAACGTTCCCAAGGTGGCCAAGGGTAAGACGTTCACTTTTGGTGGGTTCACTGCTCCACAAGTGCCAGCCGGAACCTATAAAGCAGTTGTGAAAAAAGGGAAAGACACTTATGAGCACAGTTTCGAGTTGGTGTACGACAAGAATTCACCATTATCCAAAGCAGATCGGGATATGAAAAACCGGATCACCATGGAACTATACGATATGGTACAGGAGCTGGCTTATTTCGTATATGAAATGGATGAAATGATTGCCAAAATGGAAAGTGATGGCAATAAAAAGATGCTCGCCAAACTCAACACCCTAAAGGAATCCCTGGTGATAACTACAGGAGATAATTACGTAGGTAGTGCTGAACCTCAGCTCAGGGAAAAAATGACGAACCTGTACAGCAAGGTGGCCAGCAGTTACGATAAGCCCACTAAAGCCGACTTCGATAACTTGCAGCTTATTACAGAGCGCTTTGATAAGGCCAAAGCGGATTATGCCAAACTCAAGAAAAAAATAAAAGGCCTGGAGGGGATATCCCTGATGAGCTTTGAAACATTTCTTGAAAGCAAGTAATCGTCCATAACTTTAAAATCAAGCCCCCTGAAGTAATGATCATGGGGGTTTGGTTTTTCATTTTCAGCCGATTCCATAGAACAACCCTGAGGCCTTTTGGATTGAAAAATACAGACTTTAATATATCTCTGTTTATATGCCCTGTACCCTAAAGAACAACACGCTGGAAGTCCACCTGGATTTGCCTATGGAGGGATATTCGTATTCGCGTTTCGACTGGAGCGGGAAAATTACAAAGGTGAAGTATCGCGATATTCCGATGACTACCATAGAGCGAACAGACAACATAGATCCCGATCTTTTTGGAAAGGGACTCTATAATGAGTTCGGGATCGAAACCGCGCTGGGATTTGACGAAATCGAAACCGGAGACTGGTTTCATAAAATTGGGGTGGGGGCATTAAAAAAGCATAATACCTCTTACCTGTTTAGTGATTCGTATGAGATCCGGCCGGCCCGATTTGAATTTGAAACGAAAGCGAACACCCTGATTATCCGATGTGTCTCTGAAACCCTGAACGGTTACGCCTATTTGCTTCAAAAGGAATTCACCATTAAGGAAAGCTCCCTGCTAATCAGTTACCAACTCCAAAACACCGGGGAGAAGAGCATCCATACCGATGAATATGCCCATAATTTTTTGGCCATAAATCAAGCTAAGATTAGTAAGGACTATGTCTTGAAATTCCCTTTCCATTTCAAGGAAAAAGGATTTGAAATGTTCGTTAATCCTGAACAGCAGCTAACCCTTAACTTCGGTGATATAGGCTTTAATGGCAGCCCAAAAGAGCAATTCTTTATCAGCCACCTCAACGGAATAGAGAACGTCCCTGCATCCTGGGAACTTCAAAACCTAAACCATAAGCTTGGTATCCGTGAACACGGGAGTTTTTCTACAAACAAGGTCAACCTATGGGGCTGGGAACATGTAGTTAGTCCGGAGTTGTTCCATCAGATTTCCATTGAACCGGGGGAAACTACGGAATGGTCACGTACCTATGAATTCTTTGAGGTAAAGTAAAAGGGTAATTCAAGAAGATCTTTACTTCAATATTCTTTATCTTGATACAAAATCCTTACCAATGAAATTATTCCAATTGACGTTTTATATGATCCTGGTGATCTCAATCCTGGGGTGTAAATCCGAACAGACCGAAGCCTCCCTTGAAATGTGGAAAGAAGAGATAGTAGATGCCGAACACGCTTTTGCCGCCATGGCCAAGGCAGAGGGCATACCCGAAGCCTTTTTGGCCTATGCAGCCGAAGATGCGGTGCTGATGCGCAACAACAGCCTGGTGAAAGGAAAAACAGAGATGGCTGCTTTTTTTGATAACCAGTCCCCGGGAGGTGGGGAATTGAGCCTGAGCTGGGT
>JABDRK010000427.1 GCA_013041785.1 Eudoraea sp. | reverse complement strand
GGAGTAACTCCGCCAACTACCTTGGTGCCGTAGGAAATCATCTGTTCTGCATGAAAGGTGCCTTCACTTCCGGTAAATCCTTGTACAATGATCTTTGAATCCTTATTTACTAAAACGCTCATCTGCTATTATTTGATGCACAAAATTATGTGTTTGCCAAGAAATCCAACTAGAGTTTCTCGATTTATTTTTCCAATTTATTTAAAATATCGGGGATGCGTTTCACATTGGCCAACTGCTTGAGTTTCTCCCGTGCTTCTTCTACCGGGCTACCGAAATAAGTTTTCCCGCCCGCAAGCGACTTGGATACCCCTGTTTGGGCCAGGACTACCGCTTTTTCTCCAATCGTGGCAGCGCTGGTAACCCCTACCTGTCCCCAGAGGGTTACTTCATCTTCGATGACTACACAACCTGCAATCCCGGTCTGAGATGCGATAAGGCAACGTTCACCAATTACCGTGTCATGTCCTACCTGTACCTGATTATCAAGCTTGGTCCCCTTGCGAATGCGTGTATCCCCGGATACTCCTTTGTCTATGGTACACAGGGCGCCAATTTCCACATCATCCTCGATGATCACCCTTCCACCGGATAAGAGTTTTTCCAGTTTATTTTCTCGCTTTTGGTAATAAAACGCGTCGGCACCTAAAACCGAACCGGAATGAATAATTACGTTATCCCCTATCACACAATTATCATACAGGGCAGCATTTGCATGGATTACGCAATTCTCTCCGATTACCACATTATGTCCGATAAACACATTGGGCTGTATAACCGTATTCTTTCCAATACTGGCTGAGGCTGCAACCGGCTGGGTACTTTGTTGAAAAGGTTGAAATTTTTCGGTAAGCCTGTTAAAATCCCTAAACGGGGCTTCTGAAACCAGTAAGGCTTTACCCTCTGGACAGGGCACTTCTTTGTTGATGAGAATCACTGTCGCCTTCGAATTTAAAGCCTTGTCATAGTATTTCGGGTGGTCTACAAAAACCAGATCTCCCGGTTCTACCACGTGGATTTCATTGATACCCATAACCGGAAACTCAGGGTCGCCAATATAGCGAGCTCCAATAATTTCTGATATTCCCTGAAGTGTTTGAGGAGTTGGAAATTTCATAATTGCCTGCCCTAGCTAATCTTTTGACCGTTCCATGTAAGTTCCTTTTTCCGTATCGATCTTGATCCGATCTCCTTCATTGATAAATAGCGGGACATTTAATCTGGCTCCGGTTTCTACCGTTGCAGGTTTAGTGGCATTGGTAGCCGTATTTCCCTTTACTCCAGGTTCTGTATGTGTCACCTCAAGAACCACACTGGCTGGCATATCTACCGATAGCGGCATGCTGTCTTCGGTGTTGAACATAATGGTTACAACCTCCCCTTCCTTGAGCAAGCCCGGAGCATCCAGGGCACTTTCCTGCAGAGCAATTTGATTGTAGTCGTCCGTATTCATAAAATGGTAGGTAGTACCATCGGCATAGAGAAACTGATAAGACCGGGTTTCTACACGAACATCCTCTATTTTATGACCGGCAGAAAAAGTGTTATCCAGAACTTTTCCCGTGGTAACGCTTTTGAGTTTGGTCCTTACAAAGGCAGGTCCTTTACCGGGTTTAACGTGAAGAAATTCCACGATTTTGTAAATATCATTATTGTGTTTGATACACAATCCTTTCCGTATATCTGAAGTATTTGCCATAGTAATTAGTTCGTGCTAAAATAGCCTTTCATAATTCCCCGTTGGGAATCCCGGATAAACTGCAAGATTTCATCCCGTTCCGTGGTAGCTTCCATTTCCGCTTCTATGATCTGCACCGCCTGGGAGTTGTTATAGTTCATTTGATACAGGATCCTGTATATATTCTGGATCTCTCTTATTTTTTCTGTATTGAATCCCCTTCGCCTCAATCCAATAGAATTGATCCCCACATAAGACATGGGTTCCCTTGCTCCTTTAACAAAGGGTGGCACGTCTTTTCTCACTAGAGAACCCCCGGTTACAAAGGCGTGCTGGCCAATGGAAACAAATTGATGTACGGCTACCATACCAGCCAATACCACATTGTCTCCTATAGTGACGTGGCCGGCCAGAGTAGAATTATTCGAAAATATGCAGTTATCGCCAACAATGCAGTCATGGGCAATATGGCAATAGGCCATAATCAGGCAATTATTCCCTATGACAGTTTTCATACGATCTATGGTTCCCTTGTTGATGGTGGCACATTCCCTTACTGTGGTATTATCGCCAATATGTACCGTGGTGTCTTCCCCATTGTACTTAAGGTCCTGCGGAGGGGCACTGATGATGGCACCAGGAAAAATATTGCAGTTTTTACCTATACGCGCCCCTTCCATGATGGTAACATTGGAGCCGATCCAGGTGCCCTCTCCAATAGTAACATTATTGTGGATGGTGGTAAAGGGTTCTACTACAACGTTCTTGGCAATTTTCGCTCCGGGGTGAATATACGCCAGCGGCTGGTTCATACTAATCTTTTTTAGCGATTTGGGCCATCATTTCGGCCTCACAAACGAGTTTGTTATTGGCATAGGCATACGCCTGCATGTGGCAGATTCCTCTTCGTATCGGACTGATCAGGCTGCAATGGAAGATCAATGTATCCCCTGGCAGTACCTTCTGCTTGAATTTTACATTGTCTATTTTCATGAAGAAGGTCAGGTAATTCTCAGGGTCAGGAACGGTACTCAATACCAGGATACCTCCGGTTTGGGCCATGGCTTCTATTTGTAACACGCCCGGCATAACAGGTGATCCCGGAAAGTGACCTACGAAGAAAGGCTCGTTCATTGAGACGTTTTTCATCCCAACCACGTATTGATCTGTCAATTCAATTATTCTGTCTATCAATAAAAATGGAGGGCGATGAGGCAGCATGGCCATGATTTGATTGATATCCATCAAGGGAGGCTCATTCAAATCGTACTGCGGTACTTTATTTCTTTTCTCGAGTTTGATAATCTTGGATAGCTTCTTCGCAAACTGCGTATTCACATAGTGGCCGGGTTTGTTGGCAATTACTTTTCCCCGGATACGTGAGCCCGTCAGCGCAAGATCCCCAATAACATCAAGTAGTTTATGCCGTGCTGCTTCATTGGGTTGGTGCAAGGTCAAATTATCAAGGATTCCATTGGGCTTTACTGAAAGCTTCTTTTTATTAAATGCCTTTTCAAGTTTCTTCATGGTTTCCGGAGATATCTCCTTATCCACGTAAACGATAGCATTGTTCAGGTCACCGCCTTTGATTAGTCCGTTTTCCAGGAGCATTTCCAGCTCATGCAAAAAACTAAACGTGCGGGCATCTGCGATTTCCGTTTTAAATTCTGAAATATGTTCGAGATTGGCATTTTGTGTCCCAAGCACCTTGGTGCCAAAATCTACCATGGTGGTAACCTGATACTCTTCAGCCGGAATCACCGTAATTTCACTTCCCGTAGCATCATCCCGGTAACTGATCACTTCCTTAACCACATAATCATCACGCTCTGCTTCCTGCTCCACTATCCCTGCTTTTTCGAGGGCTTCGACAAAAAATTTGGCAGAACCGTCCATAATCGGGGGTTCAGTCGAGTCCAGCTCTATCAGGACGTTATCAACCTCCATACCCACGAGGGCAGCAAGTACATGTTCCGAAGTCTGTATTTTTACCCCTCTTTTCTCAAGATTGGTACCGCGCTGGGTATTGACTACAAAATTAGCATCAGCCTCAATAACGGGTTCTCCTTCTAAATCCACCCGTTTAAAAGCATAACCATGATTTATGGGTGCAGGGACAAATTTCATGGTTACATTTTCACCTGTGTGTAACCCTACCCCTTGCAATGTAACCTCTTTAGCTATTGTTCGTTGTTTCGTCATTTTGAAATCAGGAATCTCCGTTTTTCTCTATTTCGTCTATTTTATTCACTAATTTGGACAAATTCTTGAAATGCACATATGACTTGTTAAAGTCACTGTAATTCAGGGCTGGAGAGCCTTGCAATACTTCATCGTCTTTTACATTTCGGGTAATTCCGGACTGCGCCTGAATTTTTACCCGATCTCCAATCGTGATATGGCCTACAATCCCAACCTGCCCTCCAATCATACAATTTTTACCGATCTTGGTAGAACCGGCTATTCCCGTTTGGGCAGCAATGGCAGTGTGATCCCCGATTTCAACATTGTGTGCAATCTGAATCTGGTTATCCAGCTTAACCCCTTTTCTGAGAACGGTACTCCCCAATGTCGCCCTGTCAATGGTAGTCCCGGCTCCAACATCCACATTGTCTTCAAGGATAACATTTCCGGTTTGGGGCACCTTGCTGTATTCCCCGTCCTGGTTTGGGGTAAAGCCAAAACCATCTGCACCTATAATGGCCCCGCTATGAATTACGCAATTATTCCCGATAACCGATTCTGAATAGATCTTGGCACCAGCAAATATCATTACGTTATCCCCAATTTTTACATTGTCCCCAATATATACATTAGGGTAAATCTTGGCATTGTCTCCTAGCTGTACATTATTACCCAAATAAGAAAATGCCCCCATATATAAATCCTTGCCGTATTTGGCAGTGTCCGAAATAAAAACCGGGGATTCTATTCCAATTTTGTTGTTCTTTACCTGATTGTAATATTCAAGCAATTTGGAAAACGATTTGTAAGCATCTTCGACCTTAATCAGGGTTGTACTGATCTCCTGTTCAGGCTCAAAATCTTTGTTTACAATGGTAATAGAAGCTTTGGTGCTGTAAATAAAAGGAGTGTACTTGGGGTTGGCCAGGAAGGTAAGTGACCCTTTTTTTCCTTCTTCTATCTTGGCCAGTTCGTGGACAGCTATCTCGGGGTCTCCGACAACTACTCCCTCGAGTATCCCTGCAATCTGACTGGCCGTAAATTTCAAAATATCTTTTTTATCTGGAAATTAGTGGCACAAAAGTAAGAAAATTTACGTTACACACTCCCTGGGGTAGCAGATATAGAACTTCTCTACCGTTTTGGCGTGTGCCACTAAATTCAGATGATCCGATGCTTCGGCCACATCCAGTACTTCGCCGTTCTTCCTGAGGATATTAATGTTTTGGGCCTCATGGTCATAAGCGCGGTTTTGTATAGCTCCTGAGATTACGAAATAACCCGCATCTTCCCGGGAAATATTAAACAACTTGCTCACCTGATCCCTGTATTTTTGCAGTAAACCCTGGGATATCGGATTGGCCTTTATCTTAATTTTCAAAAGCCTCCTTTTTAGGAGCATCTGACACAACCTTGACAACACCAGGTCATTATGGTTTTGCCAGGTTTTTACAGCAGCCAGAATATCGATATCATCCAGTTGGGCAAAACGATCCAGATCATCCTCCGTAAATACGCCTGGCTGAAAATCCCCCTGAAGGAAATGAAGCA
>JABDRK010000416.1 GCA_013041785.1 Eudoraea sp. | reverse complement strand
CAGTATAGCTTATAAGGTTTAAATGTAACATTATTTTTAAGAATTCAAGCAAGGTATTCAGTCACTTTATGGTGTTGGTTGCCTGTAAATATTCTGATACAATTTGTGTGCGAGGCGATAATGGATTAACTTCCTTTCCGTAATATTAAGATGCAATAGCAATAGCACCACTTCCCTATGAAAAATTTTGTCCTGTTGGCCTTGATTGCCAGCGTCATTTACACTGGAAAAGCTCAGGAAATTATCGACCTGCCCAACAACAATCCCGATAATATAAGCTGGGATGTAGCTGAACGGGAATATTACTCCCCCATTTGGATGACCCAGGTGATTACCAACGTGGCCAAACCTGCCATGGAAGTTTTTCGTCCGACAGGGGTTGAACCTAATGGCACCGGAATCATTATAGCGCCTGGTGGCGGACTTTACGCCCTGAGCATTAATAGTGAGGGTAAGGACGTTGCCCGATGGCTTAACCAAAAGGGGATCACTGCTTTTGTACTGAAATACCGACTGGTGCCAACCGGAGAGGATGGGGTAAAAGAAGTCTCTGTAGTTGGCAATGAGATTTATGAAAAAATAGCTCCGATTTTACCGCTGTCCATTGAAGATGGATTAAATGCCGTTGCCCATGTAAGGAAAAATGCAAAAACGCTGGGTGTTGAACCGGATAAAATTGGTTTTATGGGCTTTTCTGCAGGAGGCGCAGTTACCATGGGCGTCGCTTTTAACGCAAATGCTGATAATATGCCAAACTTTCTGGTTCCGGTATACCCCTGGATGACTGTGTTGGGTGAGTATGAGGTGCCCGAGGAGCTATTACCTATGGCCGTTGTATGTGCCTCTGATGATCCCCTGCTTCTTGCGCCGGAAAGTGTGCAACTTTACACGGCCTGGCAGGACGAAGGTAATCCTACAGAATTACACATGTATGCTAAGGGCGGACATGGCTTCGGTATGCGCAAGCAAAATCTTCCCTCTGACACCTGGCTGGCCCGGGTATATGAATGGGCGGTAGCGGAAAAATTGGTGAATACCCCAACAACAAATTAATCCATGGTAAAGGCTGGCACTTTGCTTATTTTGCTTCTTTTATTTATTTCAAGCAGTTCGTGGTCCCAGGATCCCGCGCGCTTTCAGGAGGAGATAGCAGATATAACTACACGATATGACTCCCTTTATGATAAGAGCAAAGCCACTATCGTGTTTACCGGAAGTTCCAGTATACGTACCTGGGAGGATTTGCAAAAAGTCTACCCCGATTATCAGGTGGTCAATTCCGGGTTCGGCGGATCCCATGCTTCGGATTTGCTGGCTTATTCCGATGAATTGATCCTGCGGTTTGATCCACTGAAAGTCTTTATATACGAAGGGGATAATGATCTTGCAGAGCGAAAGAGGCCCCGAAAGATTATCAAGGACTTACAAAGCATTCTGGAAAAGATCTGGATGGAAAATCCCAGAACCGAAGTAGTACTTATCGCTGCCAAACCAAGTTTAAGCCGTTGGCACTTGAGACGGAAGTTTAAAAGGTTTAACCGGAAAATTGAACGCATGGCGAGCAAGCACCCTTCCCTGGCTTTTGCGGATGTCTGGTCCGTTATGCTCAAAGGGGAAAAAATAAATAAAGACCTTTTCATTGAAGATGGTCTCCATATGAACCAAAAAGGGTATGATATCTGGAAGCAGGTGCTCGACCCCTTTGTAAAATAAACAGTATCCTATGAAATCACCTTTCTTCCTAAAAGTAACTGCTGTTCTTGTCATTTTGATTGTTTTCACTTCCTGCCAGGAAAGGCAAATCCCTGTTTACGATTTGGGTGAAACCGACCTTGTACAGGAAAACCTGATCCCCTACCCCCTATCCGTCAAGGCTGGGCAGGGTGGCTTTGCCCTGGATCAGTACACCGGCATTTTTACAACCGCTGAGGATGAGGCTTTTGAAGAAGTGGGGGTGTATCTGGCCAATCGCATAAACGGGAAGACTGGTTTATCTCTGATGGTCAATGACGGCGGGACCCAAAGGCTGGACCGCAGCATTCACCTGGTTCAAAAAGAGGATCTGGAAGTTTCCGGAAATGAAGCTTATGAAATTAGTATCGGACGGGACACCCTTGTATTAAGTGCGCGTACCGCAGAAGGTGCCTTTCGGGGGATACAGACAATAAGGCAAATTATCCCGGACACCCCAATAGATACCCTGGCCGAATTTCCAATCTGGCGGATTCCTGCCGGGAAGATCCTTGACCGACCCAATTTTGAGTACAGGGGATCCATGCTGGATGTGGCGCGACATTTCTTTTCCGTGGAAGACGTCAAGAAATACATTGACTTACTCGCCTATTACAAAATCAATTTTTTGCATCTACACCTTACAGACGATCAGGGGTGGCGCATAGAAATAGAATCATGGCCTAAATTAACAGAGATTGGAGGCAGTACGGAAGTAGGGGGCGAATCTGGTGGGTTTTTTACCCAGGAAGATTATAAAGACATCGTCGCCTATGCAGCAGAACAGTATATGACAATTGTTCCGGAAGTAGACATGCCCGGGCATACCAACGCTGCCTCGGCCTCCTACCTATTCCTGAACGGGGCAGAAAAACCGGCCAGGCTCTATGAAGGGACACATGTGGGATTCAGCACATTTGATACCCGCAAAGACACGGTCTATCAGTTTATTGATGATGTTGTCCGTGAAATCTCGGCCATTACCCCTGGCCCTTATTTCCATATTGGAGGAGATGAAAGCCATGTCACTAAAAAGGAAGATTACCGGTATTTTGTATCCCGGGTAGAGAAAATTGTCCAAAAGTACGGGAAGCGGATGATAGGCTGGGATGAAGTTGCCACAGCCGATTTGGATAGTACTTCAATTGCGCATTTCTGGGCAAGCAAGGAAAATGTGGAGAAAGCTAATGCAAAAGGAATGCAAGTACTGCTTTCCCCTGCAAATAAAACCTACCTGGATATGCAATACGATACCCTATCGGAATACGGGCTGCATTGGGCAGCTTATATCCCGGTGGATACGGCCTATGTCTGGACCCCCGAAACCTATAGCGGCGTACCGCGAGATCGTATTTTGGGAATAGAAGCCCCGCTTTGGTCGGAGACCATTAGCAATATTGATGAATTGGAATACCTGGCCTTTCCCAGAATGATTGGGTACTCCGAATTAAGCTGGACAACTGAAAACAATCGGGATTGGGAAAAATTCAAAGTGCGCCTGGCCAATCAGGCCCCCTTCCTGGATCGGATGGATGTTAAATACTATCCATCACCTCGTATTGATTGGGCCAAAAGCAAATATTCTTATAAGGATATAAAAAAGGACTGATTAAAGGGCTTATTCCTCTTCCTCGGAAGCAACCGGTTCCTCGGGCTCTTTGTCTGAGGAGAAATCGTTGATCCCATTGTCGTGTAGGATATTGTACCACTGGATAACCTTTTTGATATCGCTTGGGTATACCCGGTCTTCATCGTAGTTTGGGAGTACTTCAAAGAAATATTCCTCCAGATCCAGTTTACTGGACTTATGCCCGATACTCGTTTTAGCACCGTTTTCCTTGTCCTTGATTTTCTGGAATACTGCAGCTAATGGCAGTTCTTCTTCCAAGGTATACACTGCTATTTCCGATAGGATGCTTACGTTACCCCGCATGCCCACCGTTACTTTTTTTCCGTCGAGCAGGGATTCTGCAACAAATCCTGAGCGCGTTTGGGTAATCAATCTAAACAAACCAGGTTTACCCCCAATGGACAATATTTTTTCTAAACTCATATACCTTTCTGGAATTTGAAGACAAATATGAAATATTTATTCGGTTTGCGGTTGTTATCTTCCTTTTTTGAGTGCAGGGAACCGCATTTTATAGTCTACCTCGATCTTACCTTTGGAAATATTACTTAGCCTGCCCTTTAGCAATCGTTTCTTCAGTGAAGAAAGTTTATCGGTAAACAGTATCCCCTCAATATGGTCATATTCATGTTGAATTACCCGCGCCAGGAGGCCGTCATAAGTCTCCTTTTGTGGATTGAAATTCTCATCCTGATACCGGATTGTAATGGTATCCTTCCGGGATACATCCTCACGGATATCAGGAATACTTAGACATCCTTCGTTGAACGACCAATTGTTACCGGTTTCCTCTTCGATATAGGCATTGATGAAGACTTTCTTAAAGCCATCCAGTGCCTTTTGTTCTTCCGTGGTCAGTTCTTCATCCTCAGCAAAGGGGGTGGTGTCTACCAGAAACAAACGAATGGGAAGACCCACTTGTGGTGCTGCCAGGCCTACGCCATTTGCCTTATACATGGTTTCCCACATATTATCGAGCAGGGCTTTCAAATTGGGGTAATCCGGGTCAATATCCTTTCCCACTTTACGTAAAACGGGATCCCCGTAGGCTAAAATCGGTAAAGTCATTAATTCTCTCTTCTATCGAGATAGGCCTGCAGGATAAGCGTAGCGCTTATTTCGTCTATCAGGGCCTTATCTCTTCTTTTCTTCTTCTTCAATCCTCCTTCTATCATACTTTTGACGGCCAGCTTGGAGGTAAAGCGCTCGTCTTGTCGTTCTAATCCAATCTCAGGGTAACGTGCCTGAAATTCCGCTATGAACTTGGTGATGTATACTTCAGACGCTGATGGGATATCCTGCATTTGCCTCGGTTGTCCAACGACGATTAAATCTACCTCTTCATTTTCCAGATACTTGTCCAAAAAATCAAAAAGCGTTGTCGTTTCAACTGTAGTCAGGCCAGATGCTATCATTTTGAGTGGGTCAGTAATCGCAATTCCTGTTCTCACTTTCCCATAATCCAGTGCCAGTATCCTTCCCAAATTCAATTTTTTGCAAAAATAACGCTTATTCTGATATCGCTGTAAATTTTGGCACTTTTATAAGACACAAGAATTATCTTTGCGCAAATCTTCACCTACTATGGAAATCAGAAAGACCATTGAAGAGGCCTGGGACAACCGGGAATTGTTAAGGAAATCGGAGACCCAGCAGGCCATTCGGAAGGTAATTGATGAAATTGATTCTGGTCGCCTCAGGTGTGCAGAACCCGTTTCCGGGGGATGGCAAATAAATGAATGGGTGAAAAAGGCTGTAGTCCTGTATTTCCCAATTCAGAAAATGGAAACCCTGGAAGCCGGGATATTTGAATACCACGATAAAATTCCCTTAAAGCGGGGATATGAAGCAAAGGGAATACGTGTGGTCCCACATGCCGTAGCCCGTCATGGTGCCTATATTGCCCCGGGTACCATCCTGATGCCAAGTTATGTGAATATCGGTGCTTATGTGGATGAAGGAACCATGGTAGATACCTGGGCTACCGTTGGGAGTTGTGCACAAATTGGAAAAAATGTTCACCTGAGCGGTGGCGTTGGAATTGGAGGCGTCTTGGAGCCTTTGCAGGCAGCACCTGTTATTATTGAGGACAATGCCTTTATTGGCAGCCGCTGCATCGTTGTGGAAGGAGTACGTGTGGAAAAGGAAGCGGTTCTCGGGGCTAACGTGGTTTTGACCGCAAGCACGAAGATCATAGATGTCACCGGCAAGAGTCCTGTGGAAAGCAAAGGTAGGGTTCCGGCCCGTTCAGTTGTTATACCAGGTAGTTACACTAAGCAATTCCCTGCCGGGGAATATCAGGTCCCTTGCGCCCTGATAATTGGAAAACGTAAGGAAAGCACTAATAAAAAAACTTCGCTTAATGATGCATTAAGGGAATATAATGTTGCCGTTTAATCTGGGGAAAGTGATAGTTTTACATAATTTTTCTAATCTTTTTCAGTTATAAAAATTGGATATATGTCCAAACAAACTGAAGGTCATCATAAATGAGTAAGTTGCAAGAGAAAATATCGGCACTAATAATTACCTACAACGAAATAGGTTACATCGAGCGCTGTCTGGCGTCCATTTCCTTTGCAGATGAAATTATCGTAGTAGACAGCTACAGTACGGATGGTACCTACGAGTACCTTCAGGCGCAGCCTAACGTTAAGGTAATTCAGCACCCCTTCCATAATTTCACCGCACAGAAATCATTTGCCTTGAAACAGGCTCAGCACGACTGGGTGCTTTTTGTGGATGCCGATGAGGTGGTTTCTAGCGCTTTGCAAAATGAAATTCTGGACACCGTATCCGGAAAGGCGGAGCATGCCGCATATTGGTTCTATCGTACGTTTATGTTCCAGGAGGATAAGATTTTGCGATTCAGCGGCTGGCAAACCGATAAGAATTACCGCTTATTCAGAAAGAGTAAGGCGCGATTTAGTGACAAAAAAATTGTACATGAGACCCTGGAAGTGAATGGAACTTCTGGTGTTCTTAATGAAAAGCTCACGCACTACTGTTATAAGAATTACGAGGACTATAAACAGAAGATGCTCACTTACGGCCGAATGAAAGCCAAAGAGGCATTTTATAAGGAAAAGCACTTCAATTATTTTTCCTATGTGCTCAAACCTGCCTGGAAGTTTGTTAATCACTACTTGCTGCGACTGGGAATCCTGGATGGCAGAAAAGGACTTATTATCTGCTACCTCAATGCGCTTTGTGACATGGAAAGAAACCGGGAACTCAAAAACCTGGAGAAAAAAAATGAGCTGACCTATTACTTGGTAATGCCATAATTGGTCCAGGCCAAATGCTGATTGCGAGTTTCCTTACGTATCGCCCTATTTTTTGCAATTGACTCCGGGGTTTTATATCCCCGCTTGTGGTCCAGATGGACACAAACCGCGCTATATCTCCGTTGTTTTGATTTTATTCCCAGATTGAATAAACGTTCCCCAAGCTCACGGTCCTGTCCACCGTATTGCATACGCTCATCAAATCCATTGACTTTAAGGATATCTTCTTTCCATCCCGAGGAATTATGTCCATTCCAACTGGCATTGGTAGGGGTAATCGCATTCAGGATCTTGGATAAAAACCCGTTTGAAGTAAGTTTGTTATTCTTAAACGACTGAGGAATCCCTTTGGATTTCAACCATTGCATATTAAAACAATGTTGCTTTTCTATGTCTTCCCTGCTGATCATTTTTGAAATGTTCATGGGCAACATATAGTAGCCTCCGGAAATAAAATACCCTTTTTCCTTATTGATATAATGGACGAGCACAAAGTCTTCCCTGGGAATGCAATCCCCATCAGTCATTATAATATATTCCGCATTACAGGCGGTTATTGCCTTATTGAGGATGCGGGATTTTTGAAAACCATCATCTTCCTGCCAGACGTGGACGATGGGATAGAAAACCTCATCAGCCATTTTCTCAATTAATTCGCGCGTTGCCGGTCCGGAACCGTCATCAGCAATGATCACCTCAAAATCCTTGAAGAGCTGGTAATTAAATCCCCAGAGGACCTTTTTCAACCAGTCTTCAGAATTATAGGTGCTGACAATAACAGATATTTTTGGTGGCTCCATCTTATTCCATGTACATCGTGCAAAAATAGGAAAGTCTGACGTATGGTATATCTTTGCAGCGTCATTTAAAGCAAATCTCCTTGAAGAAGGCCTTTCTTGGTATACTTAAAAAACTCAAGTTCCTGCCGCCCCCACTCTATGTTAAGATCTACTATGAGTATTATACGGGCAAGAAGCTGGATCTGGATCATCCCAAGGAATTTAACGCCAAAATTCAGTGGCTTAAGGTTTTCTATAAGAACCCGCTGTTGACCAAGCTGGTAGATAAATATGCCGTACGGGAATATGTAAAGGAGCAGGTGGGTGAGCAGTATCTGAATGAATTATTAGCAGTTTATGACAAGGTGAGTGAGGTCGATTTTGACGCACTACCCGATCAATTCGTAATCAAAGGGGTGCACGGTTGTCATTTCAATTTGATCGTTCCTGACAAATCCCGACTAAAACCGTTTAAGGCGCGCTATCTTATGTCCAAATGGATGCACAAGAACCAATACTACAGGGGGGGACTGGAGTGGGCCTATAAAGACGTACCCCACAGATTAATTGCGGAACGATACCTCTCCGAAATGGGCAAAAATGTGATCAACGATTATAAGTTTTTTTGTTTTTCCGGGAATCCCAAATTTGTTCAGGTCGACATTGGCCGCGGAATAGAGAATTTTCGCTGCTTTTATGACATGGAGTGGAATAAACAGCCTTTTATTGTTGGACATACTACGTATTATGAGGGGGAGCTATCCCCACCGGAGAATTTTGCCGAAATGAAATCGGTTGCGGCCAAGTTGGCTGCCGATTTTCCTTTTGTGAGGGTAGACCTGTACAATATTGACGGGCGTATCGTTTTTGGGGAATTGACCTTTTATCCCTCAGACGGAAGAAATGAATTCAGCCCGGAGGAATACAACCGGATCCTGGGAGATTATCTGGAACTCCCTGAACCCTGGCAAGCTTGAAGGATGGAAAAATTGCTGAAATATGAGCATGAAAGAAGAAATTGAAAAGTGTTTACATGTTCTGCAAGATGGAGGCCTGATTGTTTATCCCACGGATACAGTCTGGGGGATTGGTTGTGATGCCACCAATAAAGAAGCCGTAAAAAAAGTGTATGCCCTCAAAGAACGGGAAGATTCCAAAGCTCTGATTTGTCTGGTTGCCAATCAGGCCATGCTGGAACGATACGTATCCCATGTGCCGGATCTGGCCTATGACTTGATGGACCTGACTACCAAACCCCTGACCATTATTTACGACAATCCAGTGGGGATCGCCGATAATTTGATTGCCAGTGACAACACCCTGGCCATACGCGTGGCCTCCGATACCTTTTGCCAACAACTCATCAAAAGGTTCAGGAAGCCGATAGTGTCTACCTCGGCAAATTTAGCAGGAGCGCCTACGCCTGCTTCTTTCCGCCAAATCAGCACACCCATTTTAAAAGGTGTGGACTATGTGGTAGCTTTGTATCAGGACAGCAGCAATCAGCGGTCATCCTCCATTATCAAATTGAGTAAGGACGGGACCGTTAAGGTAATCCGCGAATGAAATGAAAGGCAATTACAAAGAAGCATTAGGGGATCCGATTTTTGAAATAATCTCTGCAGCAGCCGAAAAGCTGGAAATAGAGTGCTACGTGATTGGAGGTTATGTGCGCGACTATCTGCTGGACCGGGGGACCCCAAAAGATATTGACGTTGTAGCTGTAGGGGAAGGAATAGCGCTTGCCAGAAAGGTCGCCTCCCTCCTCCCCGGAAATCCCAAAGTTAAAATCTTTAAAAACTTTGGAACGGCCATGATTAAGTATCGGGATAAGGAACTGGAGTTCGTTGGGGCAAGGAAAGAAAGCTACCACAGGGACAGCCGTAAACCGGTTGTGGAAACAGGAACCCTTGAAGACGATCAAAAACGCAGGGATTTTACAATAAATGCCCTTGCTCTTGCGCTGCAATCTCAGGACTACGGCAGCCTGGTTGACCCCTTTTCAGGTATAGCCGATTTGCAAAATAAAATTTTACGCACGCCATTGGACCCGGATATTACGTACTCCGATGATCCCCTGAGGATGATGCGTGCCATTCGTTTTGCGACAGAACTTGACTTTACCATTCACAATGATTCCCTGAAAGCCATTTCCGATAATCGGAAACGGATAAAAATCATTTCCAAGGAACGCATCGTAGACGAACTGCACAAGATACTGTCATGTGACCAGCCTTCCAACGGATTCAGGCTCCTGCATGAAACCGGAATTTTGCCCATCATCCTTCCCGAACTAACAGCCCTTCAGGGC
>JABDRK010000262.1 GCA_013041785.1 Eudoraea sp. | reverse complement strand
GAGATACTTCGAGCGATCACAGAAAACTGCTTGAAATCTGTAAACAATACGGTTATTTGGGAGAATTCCTTGGCTTTGATGAATCCATTTTCCTTTAGTTCCTCAGCAGTTTCTTTGGGAAGGATGTTAAGCAGTATACGTTCTGAACGGTTCCGTTCAAAAGCCAGTCTTCTGTTGGTTCTCCGGAAATAGAAGAATTGAAAAACCAGTCCCGCGATGATAGCCACGAACAGGATCAGTATGATGTACAGGGATTGTTTAGCGCGGGCATCTTTTTCAATCTGAACTTCATTTAATTGATTTTCGGCATTTAAGAGGTTGATCTCTTTTTCTTTATTGGCCAAATCGAATTCAACCCTAAGAAATCCCAATGTTTTTTCATAATTCTCAGCCCGGATAGTATCCTTTACAGCGATGAGCTTTTCATTGGCTTCCAGGGCTTTTTGATAGGCCCCGGTTGCCGTATACATTTTAGATAAGCCTTCATAGGCATCTGCCTGATCATAAAAAACTTCGGTTTCTTTGGCCAAATCCAATCCGGCTAAATAATTAGAAATAGCCTCGCGATAAACACCCCGGGTCCCCAGCACCTCAGCCAGACCTATTTGTGCCTTAGCCTGCTCCATTTTGGATTGGCTCTTATTTGCTACCGATACGGACTTCCTGTAATACTGTTCAGCGAGGGATAAATCCCCCAGTTTGTTATAGGCCCTCCCTAACAAGGTTAAACTGAAGGAATGGCCAAAATTCGACTCCTCAATAAGCTCCCGGGATACTTCAAGATATTGTATGGCTGCCGTGGGGTTATTTTTTTTAAGATAGATCTCCCCGATATTCAGGGAGGCTATAGCCACACCATCATCATTTCCCAATTCCCGAAACATAGGTAGAGCCTTATCATAGGCTTCCAAAGCCTGATCATAGGTAGAGGTTACATTGGAATATACCGTGCCTATATTGAGGAGTGCTGTTGCAATACGCGTGGTATCCTTTATTTCTTCTGCATTACGTAAGGAATTGATAAAGTATTCCAGGGCGGTAGGATCATTGCCCCTGGTTTGATAAACAGAACCTAGATTGCTCTGTAGATTACTGATACCTAACTTAAAATCGATCTCCTCAAAAATGGCCAGGGATTGCTCCCAGTTTTCAAGGACCTGGTCATAATCCGCTGTAAAATAATAGACCAAACCGATGTTTTTATACCCATAACCAGCACCTTTTTTAAAATCAATCTCATTGGCCAGTTCAATGGCCTCCTTGGCATAGATAATGGCTGAATCCGGATCAATGGAAAAGTAGTTCTGAGAAACCGCCAAAAGGGAATTCACTTTAAGGGAATCGTCCTGCTGTTGGGTGATAAGCTGTTTCAAACTGTCGATTTGAACAGACTGCGTAAAGCCTAAAATGGGGATCAATAACAGCCCGGCAAAGAACTTTAGTCTGAAATAACTAATACGTGGTCTGAAGTATTTGGTTGCTACAGGCATGCCTAAATGTAGGAATAATTCTGCTATTGTGCAGTGTGTGAGTCACACACTATAATTACATTGAAAATAGATATCCAGCAAACTATTCCGAAAAACCAAGGTCTAATGATTAGTTTTATAAGGATTTGACTCCTAAATCTAAGGTTTTGAATAGGGAAACCAACTTAATACAGCAACTAAAGGACCCCCAAACCAGGGAGAAGGCTTTTCTTACCCTGCTCGATCATTACCAGGAGCGCCTGTATTGGTATATCCGGAAAATAGTCATCACCCATGAAAACGCGGATGATGTGCTCCAAAATACGTTTATGAGGATCTTTAAGAACATCGCTTCTTTTGAAGGCAGGAGTTCCCTCGGAACCTGGATGTTCAGGATAGCCCACAACGAATCCCTTCGTTTGCTCAAAAAAGAAAACAAAAACCGACTGGCATCTCTGGATGAGATTAATCCTTCTTATTTAAAGGACCTTACTCAGGACCCCTATTTTGACGGGAACGAAACCAAACTCAAGCTCCATCAAATTATTGAACAGCAGCTGACATCGAAACAACGTACCGTATTCAACATGAAATATTTTGACGATCTGAGTTTCAGGCAAATTGCCGAAATACTGGAGGTTAATGAAAACACACTAAAATCGTCTTATTACAATGCCGTAAAGATTATTGAAGAGGAGGTAAAAGATGAACAAACCACTTTCTAGATAATAAAAAGAATAATGCCTTATGAAAAAAAATGATTTACATACACAAAAGAAGGAAGCCATTTCCCGGCTGCATAAGGAAAAGCTGGGCATGGAAGTGCCTGAAAACTATTTTGCCAACTCCAGGTCGAGCATCATGGAAAAGGTTTCCAGTTCCGAAAAGAAAACAACATCAGTTTTCTATATGAGGCCTGTTTTTCGCTATGCAATAGCAGCTACAGTAATATTGCTTGTAAGTCTTGGAATTACCTTAAAAATTCTATCGGACAGTGATTCCGATGTAATAATTCCCAGCGAAGAAAATCTGGAACTGGCGAGCATGGCGGATGATGATTATCTCATTACTTCCATCCTTGTAAGCAATGAAGATTTAGAGTTTTTTTTGGATCAATACCTACTGGAAGGAATCCTGGTAAAAGCCGAGCTCAATGAGCAGGAATTTGACAATGTTTTTATGAATTCCCTATTGGTAAAAGACTCGTTGATAGACACCTATATCGATGATCATTTTATTGATGATATCATTTTCTGACAGTTACCCAACTTTTTGGAAATCAAAAGGTCTAATAGATAGAATCGGTTCCAAAAAAATAATAAAAGAACAGTAAAAAGATTAAGTCATGAAATCAAATAGCATTCAAAAATTAGTCGGATTAATTACCCTCTCGGTAATGTTCGTTTTTGCCGGTACCCTGTATGCACAGGATGAAAACCGTAACCAGCATCAGGAGCAACATCAGGTCCAGGATCAAAACCAGAATAAGAATTATGAATTGATCAAGGAATCACTATCCCCTCACCAACAGGAAATGCTTCAGAATGAGCGCCAAATCATGAAGCAAAACCGCGAAAGATTAAGGACATCGCTTTCAGAGGAACAACTGGCCATTTTACAGGACCCTGAACTTACACGGGAACAAATTAGGAATCGCCTTAAAAATTCCTTTACCGTGGAACAGCGCAAACTCATGCAAGAACAACAAACCCGCCTGAGGGTAATGCGGCAAGAGTTTCAAAACACCTTAACCGAAGAACAACGCAATATGTTACAGGAGCGCATACAGCAGCGTGTAAGAAACTCAGGTGCACAGGGAGAATTAAGGACAGGTAACCGCTCCAACAGCAAAGGCCAGCGTAACCAGACTAAGGGCAATGGCGGAAGAGGGCACTAAGAGCTCCGGTCATGAAACACACCTCTAAACTATTGAAACAATTAAGGATAACCGGGTTGCTGCTTTTCACAGCAGCAACCTCCTGTTATACCTACGCCCAGGAAACCCGCACAGATGACGAGATTGATCTCCTGCTGGATGAGCTCTTTTTTAGCGAGGAGCAACTCATAGATGATTTATTGGCTTCATTAAATAAAAATCATTTTCTCTACTCCAGTTTTACACTGAATAGCAACACTTATTTCTCAGGAAGGGATTCGGGTATTGACCAATTCAATTTTTATCCGCAGCTCACATATTACCACCCCTCCGGTTTCAATATGAGCCTTTCCGGTCTCTACTATGAAAATTTTGATCCCAATTGGGATTTCACCAATGTATCCCTGGGGTACTTTCAAAATATTGATGAAAAGGAACAGTTTTACTTTAATGCGGGGTATACCCGCTACTTCTTTAGTGATGGCTCCGATTTTTTTACAAATTCTGTTGATTTGAGCCTTGGGGTCAGAAACAAGAACAAAACCTTTGGCACTGCACTCTATACCTCCTATTTATTTGGAAGTGATAATGCGCTTCAAATGATTTTCAGCACCTATGGAAGATTAACCCTCTTAAAAGCCAAGGCTTTCCAATTGAAATTCAGACCACAGGCGAATTTTCTTGTCGCACAACAGACCATCGCCCTTCAGGAGCTCAACAGTCAGTCACAGCAAACAGAATTAGTCAATTACGACGTTTTTGCCTTACTGAACACCCAATTAAATTTGCCCATTTCCCTTGTGAGCAAATCCTGGAATGTTGATGTGGGATACAGCATTAACTTCCCCAGGGCAGTAGCTACAGAAACGGATTTGAAAACAAACGGATTTTTTACCATTTCCCTTGGGTATTTGGTGGAATTTAAGAAGTAAAGCTAACGGCGCGGAAAGCTGTCCCTAACAAAACGTAGAGGCAGAAAAAATACAGCTGCAAACCTGTCCATACCAGAGCGTAGGGATAGAAAACAAGCAGGCCCTCACAGGCCTGCTTAGGTTTTTGTTTCCCTATGAAAGCTCAAGCAAGCTCGGCTTTCGCCGGGAAACAAAAAACCCGCACAATAGTGTGCGGGTTTTCTGCTTGATGTGGGCCCTACTGGATTCGAACCAGTGACCCCCTGCTTGTAAGGCAGGTGCTCTGAACCAACTGAGCTAAGAGCCCCACTTATTTACATCTTTCGCTCTGAACCCCGTCCGAACGTCGTTAGACGGGCGGGC
>JABDRK010000256.1 GCA_013041785.1 Eudoraea sp. | reverse complement strand
AAGATAGACGTGGTTTTCGTTCCCCTCCTGGCATTTGACAGCAAAGGATTCCGGGTTGGCTATGGAAAGGGTTATTACGACCGTTTTCTCTCGAAGTGCAGGGCAGATGTAATTAAGATTGGCCTGTCCCTTTTTCCTCCGGTGCCTAAGATAACCGATAGGGAGGAGCATGATATTCCTTTGGATTATTGCCTAACCCCAGAAGCCATTTACGATTTTTCTTCTGAAGATTGACCAAAGGCTTTTTTATTGAATACAATCAGGATACCCACTCCGGTACTGATGGCTGTATCAGCAATATTAAATACCGGCTCAAAGAACCTGAAATTTTGCCCGCCCACTGCAGGTACCCAGTCGGGCCAGGAACTGTCTATCAACGGGAAATAGAGCATATCCACAACTTTTCCATAAAATAAACTGCCGTAAGGATCCTGAGCAAACAGTGTGGCTGTTTGGTTAAAGCTGTCATTGAAAATAATTCCATAAAACATTGAATCAATAATATTCCCGAATGCTCCTGCAAAAATGAGGGAAACAGCCACAATAAGGGTGCGGTTAGACTTCTTTTTAATAATATCCCACAACCAATAACCAATACCCGCTATAGCAAAGAGCCGGAAAACGGTAAGGATTAGTTTCCCCACCTTGTCTGAAACAGGTAACAGATCGCTGAGTTTGGTCCCCCAGGCTGCTCCTTCATTTTCAATAAAGAGAATTTTGAACCAACTAAAAACCTCGATGGATTCCCCCAACACAAAATGGGTTTTTACGTAAATTTTGCTCCACTGATCAATGAGTAAGATCAGGATGATTATCAGTGCGGAGTTTCTAAATGGCATATGATCTGAATAGCTTGCCTAAAAATAGCGATTAAAGGAATTATGGCAGTTTTGAGGTTTATCTTGTTCTTTGAAGGGTTATGTCTCCGGAGACCGTTTCGAGATCATAGCGTTTTTCCCCCTGTGGAATTTCTTCCTGTAGGACCCTACCGTAATGACTTATGGCTTTTACCGCCCCCTGTAAGCTATTTAAGCGAATATGTCCGCTTTGGGTGTTGACCTTTACGTTCCGGGCGACCTGGTCCAGGGTACAGCTGCCGTCATTGAGCACCACATCCACCTCATTAAAGGCCCCGGACAGCATTACATTGCAACTGCTGCCAAATACCTGCACATCGCGGTAGGCAGGAATCCGTATGCTGAGGGATATGGATACTACCTTGTGTGCACTCAATTTGTCGTTTGGAAATACAAAATCCGGATTAAATGCGGTCCCAATCCAAAGGGTTTTGCCCTCTTCGGTGATGTTAATTGATAAAGCTTCCGCATACTCTCCATCCATCCGGGCCTCAACAATCACGGCTTCCCCTTCATATGCGCTTATTTCGGCCAGATAGCATTTATCTGTATCAATTTGTATGCGTGTATCAAGAGATGCCGGATACGTCTTATTTATAGCCTTTTGTCCGAGAACTGTTTGAAATGCAAACAATATCCCGGCCAGGGTATAAACAAGCGTCCTTATGTGATTAGTGCCCTGCAGCTTTTCCGGTTTATTTCTGCATATTCTTAGCCTCAATGCTCAAAGTAGCATGAGGAACCAGCCTTAGCCGCTCTTTGTTGATCAGCTTGCCCGTGACCCTGCAAATTCCATAGGTCTTATTTTCAATCCGCAGCAGGGCGTTTTTCAGGTCTCTGATAAATTTTTCCTGCCGGATGGCCAATTGGGTATTGGCTTCCTTACTCATGGTTTCGGATCCTTCCTCAAATGCTTTAAAGGTAGGTGCCGTATCGTCTGTACCATTATTTCCGTCGTTCATATACGAACTTCTCAGAAGCTCCAGGTGGCTGTTCGCCTTTTCTATTTTCTCTTCAATAAGTGCCCGAAATTCTCCTAATTCTTTATCAGAATATCTTACTTTGACATCTTGTCCCATAACTAATGCTTTTTAATCAATAATTTTGTATTCACTTCGTCAAAAGAAACGCTGGTACCCTCTTCCAACTGCTCTTCAAATTCCAGCTCTGCAGTAAGGGTTTCGTTCTTGATGTACTTCATATTACTCGCCACCGCTTCTTCAACGTATCCGTCTTTCTGTATTTTAATGTCTATTTTATCTGTTACCTCAAAACCAGATTCTTTCCTCAGGTTTTGGATTCGGTTCACTAACTCCCGGGCAATACCCTCTTTTCTCAGGTCATCGCTGATATGTATATCCAACGCTACGGTAAGGGGTCCTGCACTGGCAACAAGCCAACCTTCAATATCCTGGGAAGAAATCTCTACTTCCTCTAACTTCAATATAATGCTTTTATTATCTAAGTCAAGTGCAATCTCGCCCTCCCGTTCAATTTTCTGGATATCGTCCTGTTCCAATTTAGCTACAGCCTGCCCAATGGCTTTCATATCCTTACCATATCTAGGCCCCAGCACCTTGTAATTTGGTTTTATCTTTTTTACCAGTATTCCTGAAGCATCGTCCAGGAGGCTGATCTCCTTAACATTGACTTCCGATTTGATCAGTTCTGAGACAGCCTCAATCTCTTCCCTTTCACGGGGGTCCAGTACAGGAATCATTATTCTGTGCAGCGGTTGCCTAACCTTGATTTTTTCTTTTTGCCTGATGGATAAAACAAGGGAAGATACAGACTGGGCTTTCTCCATTTTACTCTCCAGCCCGGAATTGACCATAGCAGGATCATGGGTTGGAAAATCTGCCAGATGTACACTTTCAAAGGCTTCCTTGTTTGTTGTCCGATTTAAATCCAGATACAAGCGCTCCATAAAGAACGGGGCAATCGGGGCAGCCAGTTTGGAGATAGTCATAAGGCAGGTATACAAGGTTTGATAGGCTGAAATCTTATCCTGTTGGTAATCGCCTTTCCAGAACCGCCTGCGACTGAGCCTGACATACCAGTTACTCAGGTTTTCCTGAACAAAATCAGCCATCGCGCGCGCTGCACGCGTAGGTTCGTAATCCGTATAGGCAGCATCTACCTTTGTTATGAGCGTATGCAATTCAGAGAGGATCCACTGATCGATCTCAGGACGCTTCCCCAGGGGGACATCTGCTTCGGAATAATCAAATCCATCTATATTGGCGTAGAGCGCAAAAAAGGCGTACGTATTATAAAGCGTACCAAAGAATTTTCGTCTTACTTCCTCTATCCCTGCCACATCAAATTTCAGGTTATCCCAGGGATTCGCATTGGATATGAGATACCAGCGGGTAGCATCCGGACCGTAGTCCCTTAAGGTTTCCAGGGGATTTACCGCATTCCCAAGTCGTTTCGACATCTTCTTCCCGTCCTTATCCAAAACCAGCCCATTGGAAACCACGTTCTTGTAAGCCACGGAATCGAATACCATAGTTGCGATTGCGTGCAGGGTATAGAACCATCCACGGGTCTGATCCACCCCTTCTGCAATCAAGTCTGCCGGGAAGCTTTTGGAATCATCTATCAAGTCCCGGTTTTCAAAAGGATAATGCCATTGCGCATAGGGCATGGATCCACTGTCAAACCAAACATCGATCAGGTCCAGTTCCCGGTACATTGGCTTTCCAGACTGTGATAACAAAACAATCTGATCTACAATATTTTTATGGAGATCAACCTTTTCATAATTCTGTTCACTCATATCCCCCACGGTGAAATCAGCGAAAAGATCAGCTTCCATTAAGCCCGCAGCAACTGCCTTTTCCATTTCCTCCTTAAGCTGAGCAACCGATCCAATACACAGGGCTTCTTTCCCATCTTCGGTACGCCATATAGGGAGGGGAATTCCCCAGAAACGCGACCTTGAAAGATTCCAGTCATTGGCACTGGCCAGCCAATTACCAAACCGCTTCTCCCCGGTTGCCTTTGGCTTCCAGTTAATGGTTTGATTTAACTCGTACATCCGGTCTTTGACCGCTGTTACTTTAATAAACCACGAATCCAGCGGGTAATACAAGATAGGCTTGTCTGTACGCCAGCAATTGGGATAGGGGTGTTTGTATTTTTCTACCTTGAAGGCCTTGTTTTCTTCCTTAAGCCTGATGGCCAGTTCGATATCTACCGAGCGTTCAGGGGCTTCGCCGGCTTCGTAATATTCGTTTTTTACATATTTACCGGCCAGTTCTTCCATTTCAGGTCGAAATTTTCCCTGAAGGTCAACCAACGGAACCGGGTTGTCATTTTCATCCAGGACCAGCATTGGGGGTACAGGGGGGACTGCCTTTTGGGCAACCAGCATATCATCTGCTCCAAAAGTGGGAGCCGTATGTACGATACCGGTCCCGTCTTCTGTCGTAACAAAATCGCCGCTAATTACACGGAAGCCATGTTCAGCGCCCTGGTAAGGTTGTGCATAGGGAAGCAGCTGCTCATAACGAATGCCTAATAATTCCTTCCCTTTAAAAGAATCTCCCACGAAGTATGGGATCTTTTTATCTCCTTCCTTGAATTGCTCCAATTCAGCGACCTCTTCAACCATTTCATACCGCCCAGTGAATTGTGTTTTTACAAGATTCCTGGCAAGAATTACCTGAATAGGCTCGAAGGTATACTGATTATAGGTTTTAACCAGTACATATTCAATGCCTTCACCAACGGTTAAGGCAGTGTTCGATGGTAAAGTCCATGGGGTAGTAGTCCACGCAAGCAGGTAGATGGACTGCTCATAGGACGCCAGAAACTCTGGCAGGCTTTCCTTCCTTACCTTAAACTGGGCAGTAACCGTAGTATCCGTTATGTCCTGGTAGGTCCCCGGTTGATTCAACTCATGGGAGCTGAGGCCAGTCCCTGCCTTAGGGGAGTATGGCTGTATGGTATATCCTTTATACAGGAGCCCTTTGTCATAGATCTCTTTTAAGAGCCACCAAACGGTCTCCATATATTTGGATTTGTAGGTGACGTAGGGATCCTCCATATCTATCCAGTAGCCCATCTTTTTAGTCAGGTCATTCCAGGCATCCGTATATCGCATTACGGCCTTTTTACATGCCGCATTGTATTCTTCGATGGTGATCTTTTGGCCAATGTCTTCCTTGGTAATCCCCAATTCCTTTTCCACACCAAGTTCAACAGGAAGCCCATGGGTATCCCATCCGGCTTTTCGTTTAACCTGATATCCCTTCATCGTTTTATATCTGGGGAAAATGTCTTTTATAGTACGTGGCATCACATGATGGATCCCGGGAAGGCCGTTGGCTGAGGGTGGCCCCTCATAAAAGACATAGCTGGGTTTCCCTTCTCTTGAAGTAATGCTCTTATCAAATATGTGCTGATCTTTCCAAAATGCGAGCACTTCTTCTCCCAGTTTTGGCAAATTCAACCCTTTGTATTCCGCAAACTTCATATGTATAATCTCCTGTATGGCAAATTAAGGCAGCAAAATTAATGAATTTCAACGGATTTTCAGGGTGATTTTTCAAATTGATCCTGCGCAAATGAGCAATCCTTTTCGGAGTATGCGGGATAGCCGCAAAGCGCTCTGCAACTGCTGTTCGCAGGCAGCTGCTTATCCGGAAATAAAAAGCTGTTTTTCAGACTAAAACTTATAGGAGAGGCCCACAACCAAATTAAAACCTGGAGCTGCTATACCTGAGGAGTAGGTTCTGTAACGCTGATTGGTAATATTTTCGAAGATCAGATTGGTTTTGAATGCTGTGCTTATTTGAAACTGAGTTCGCAAATTAAGTGTATACCAGGATGGGGAATAGGGGTTCCCATTGGAATCCGAGGCATAGATAAAAGCCTTATTCCTTTCTGAGATTGCCAGGTCTTCAAAAGGGATCTCCCCATTGTAATTGAGGAATAAATCTGCCTTTAGCCACTGATTATTCCATATGAGGT
>JABDRK010000249.1 GCA_013041785.1 Eudoraea sp. | reverse complement strand
CCGATATACCTTCTGGAGTGGAATTACGGGGGGACTCTTCTTAGCTCTGGCATATTTTGGCACCGACCAGAGCCAGGTGCAACGATACTTATCCGGTAAATCCGTAAGAGAAAGTCAATTGGGATTAATTTTCAACGCGATTTTTAAGATCCCCATGCAATTTTTTATTTTGTTAGTTGGGGTTATGGTTTTCGTGTTTTACCAGTACAATGCCTCCCCGCTGAACTTCAATCCGGCTGCAACAGAGGCTATCATGAATTCCGAGCTTTCTGAGGAGTATACACTGCTGGAAATGGGACATCTGGAACTTGGAAAAGACAAGAAGGACGCACAGGATTTATACTCGGCTGCGCTTGATTCTGGGGAAGCTGATGAAATCCAGGAAGCTGAAACCCTGTTGTCTGAAGTAATCCTGAGGGAAAAAAGCAACCGGGATGCTGCAAAAGACCTGATAGGAAAGGCAGATGCGTCTGTTGAAACCAATGACAAAGATTACGTTTTCATCCACTTCATCCTGAATTATCTGCCCACAGGCCTGATAGGCCTTTTGCTGGCCGTAATCCTTTCTGCGGCCATGTCATCTACAGCATCAGAACTCAACGCCCTGGGTACCATAACGGCTATGGATCTCTATAAACGAAATAAGAAAGGTGAATTTACAGATAAGCACTATGTAATCGTGTCCAAAGGATTTACCTTATTATGGGGCATCATTGCTATTATAATTGCCTGTGTTGCAAATTTATTTGACAATCTTATCCAACTCGTCAATATTATTGGATCCATTTTCTATGGGAATGTTCTTGGCATTTTTCTTCTTGCTTTTTTCTTCAGATTTGTTAAAGGTAATTCGGTCTTTATTGCGGCCATAATTACTCAGATCATAGTTATCATTGGTTATAGCCTGGATTGGATGTCCTACCTTTGGTTAAATGCCTTTGGTTGTGGATTGGTTATCCTGCTTGCGCTCATCCTGGAAGTATTCGACCGCTTACACAAAGGACCTCCGATAGAAGCATAAAAAAACCCGATAGCGCATGCTACCGGGTGATAATGTTATAATTGGTTCACTACATAGCTCCCCATTCTTTCAGGGAATCCATATTCATCTTGATATAGTCACCATTATTAGCAGCCTGGGCAGCGGCCAGAGACTTTTTAGCGGCCTTGATAGCCCCTTCTTTGTCCCCTAGTTTGGCGTATATCAAAGACTGTTGCCGCGTCATCCAGAAGGCTTTGTCGTTCATAGAGACAGCCTTATCAATCCATTCCTTGGCTTTGTTCAAATCCAGGTCTTCCTGTAAATAGTAAAGCGCAGCTGAAAAGTAATCGTTGGCTGAAGGTCCTCCCATTGCAGCTTCTATACTCTTCTTGGCCTTGGCTGCGGTTGGGACTTCAAATGGGATCCATACATATGTTTTCTCCCATACCATACCTAAGTTAGCCCCATTGTTGCTCAGATTGTCAATAGTGATTGTAAACGTCTCTACATCCTCTGTTAACTTATTTACAGGAACGTTTACCTGTGCAGCAATTTTGCTTTCATCCCAGGAAGCAGGAGTACCACCTCCACCGGTTTCTGTATAAAAATATACATCCCAGCTATTCATCCCGGGTTTTGTAAAAATGGCATAAGAGCCTGCCTTAAGCGTATTGCCTCCAACGGAAACATCGTCACTAAAGGTGATTGTAGTACGGGCATTAGCACCTGTACGCCATATCTTGTCAAAGGGTACCAAATCCCCGAATATGGTACGACCCCTCATGGAAGGTCGGGAGTATTCGATGGAAACATCGGTTAAACCAACAACCTGGTGCATTTTGGAAAATGGGCTTGGTTGTGGTGTGGTAATTTGCCCCTGTAAGGTAAAAGAAGCAACTAGGGCAGCTACAAAAAGCAGTGATTTTTTCATTTGTCTAGGTTTACGTGTTTCCATACAAAGCTAAAGATTAAGGCAGGTGTTATTTGTTAAGGAATCCTTAAATATAGGATATTCGCCAATCGGTTAATCGATAAAAAAGGGCTTGGCAATGGTGTTTCCGTTCAGGTAAAAAGCCAGGTAGTAAATGGCGCTGTTTAATGCAGAAATATCGATGGGATTTTCCAGGATGTCTCCTTTTCCCAGATAATCAATTCTGCGTCCGGAAAGGTCAAATATCTCCCA
>JABDRK010000183.1 GCA_013041785.1 Eudoraea sp. | reverse complement strand
CCTGAGGATTCACCATAATAGGCAAATATTCCAATAAGCTTCCTGTGGTTTCGCTATATACACCAGCACCCTGGCCTGCTTCAGAAACAATTAAACGATCACCGGTATAATCTATTGTTTTTTTAGTAGCCAATCCAAGATCCGTAATTACAGGTATCTCTTTCAATAGCTGGTAGCTTCCATCCAGTATTTTAATGCCGCTCCCTGCATCAAGCAAGGCAATCTTATCCTCGTTCAGGGCTATGGATCTCAGATCAAAATAAGGCAGTTCCTCTAAAATGCTCAGGTCTGTTTTGTTATAGACGGTGAGGGAGCCCTCTTTTCCGCTAGTCACCATGAGCCGTTGTCCCGCAATTCTCAAGTCATTTGCATTAAATCCCTGTTGAAAACCATATTGAATACCCCCGTTAATATCAAATCTGCCATTGACAGCAGGTATTTTGGCAACGAAGGAATTTGAGGTTGCGGTTACAGACACTTCAGAATCCACCCCTCCGGCAGCATAAACAAAGCCGTTGTCATAGGTTACCGAATTGATATCTGCATTCAGGTATAAGAGCCTGGATGTTAACCTTGGAGTTGCTGGATTGCTAATATTCAGAATGTCCAATCCCCCAGAATACTCTTCTCCGGCGGTATTGTATGAAACATAGGCGTAATCTCCATAAACAAAAACATGGGATGCGGTCAATTCACCTCTTGAGGGATCGCTTGGTGGCCTGACCTGGGCAACCAGGCTTAACGGAAAATCTCCCGCCTGTTCTTCCTTGGCTGCAGATGCCGATTTGGCATTAGCCCCTGCCTCTTCATAAATATCCAGAACTCCGGATACAGCAAAAGAGATATTGCCTCCAAGAACAGCCTCATTATTCTCTACCAATACATCTTCCTGTAAATCTTCCTTAAAAATGGTGGTTTCGTCGCTACAGGACGTAACGACCAGTATTGCCATAAGCAATACGGGAATCCAATTTTGGCGCATAAGTAGGTATTTAAACGTTTAAAATGGGTACTTATAACGAAAAAAAAAGGAAAATGGTATATGCAAAGGCCAGTTTTTACGGTCTACCTAATTGCTATTACCTGGAGCGGGTGAATTTCAGAGTTTCCCCAATTTCTCCATCACAAATAAAATGACGATTGGAATTGCCAGTAAGATCACCATAAGTGTCTCGCTTACAAACAGTTCAGGTTTAAAAAATAAGGTTATCACATACCCTCCTACAGCGCCACCAAAGTGAGCGGTATGCCCAATATTCCCAAGTCTGTTTTTCATCCCGTAGATGGAGTACAACATATAGCCAATTCCTAAAATATAGGCCGGGATTGGAATGGGGATGAACATCAGGATCAACTTCATGTCTGGCTGCAATAAAATAGCCGAGTAAAGAATACCTGTTACAGCACCACTTGCCCCAACAGCGCTGTAAAAAGGTTCATTCCGATGAAAAAACAAGGCTAAAAGACTTCCAGCAACCAGACTAATGAAGTACAGTATGAGAAACTCCACGGGACCAAACCAACTGATCACCACATTTGCAAAGAAATATAGGGTGAACATATTGAGAAATAGGTGGGCGAAATCTACGTGCAGAAAGCCCGAGGTAAACATTCGGTTTTTCTGGCCTGACTGTATAGCACCAATATTGAATTTATAGCGTTCAAAAAATCGGAGGTCATTGAACCCCCGTAATGAAATCAATACATTAGCAGCAATAATGGCAACAGTTGCCAGGTGAATATTCATGCTGTATCGGCTTATAATACGTGCCAAATATAGCTATATTTGCGATTATTTTTACCGCATGCAGCTATTGGTTTACATACTTATCTATCCGCTTTTAAGGTTTATCTCGATACTTCCTTTTTCGGTGCTTTACCTGATTTCAGACCTCGTCTACTTTTGGTTGTATCGTGTGTTTGGATATCGAAAAAAAGTGGTCCGCGCTAATCTGGAACTGGTCTTTCCTGATAAATCGAAAGGGGAATTGCGAAGGATCGAGAAGGCTTTTTACTGGCATATGTGCGACATCTTCCTGGAAATGATCAAAACCATAAGTATCTCTGTTCCTGAAATTCAAAAACGATATGTTTTTACCAATGTTGAGGAATTACTCCAATTTGAAGAAAGGAAGCAATCCGTGATGCTGATGCTCCCCCACTATGCAAACTGGGAATGGGTTTTCTCTTTAAACACAAAGGTTTCTTCTGCTGCCTTTGGTATATATCAACCGTTAACGAACAAATACTTTGATCGCCTGGTACGCTCGCTACGCGCCAAGTGGGGTACCACCCTAATTAGCACCAAACAAATATGGGACATTGCCACTACCAATAATGAGGAGGGCAAACAGGCAATCTATGGAATTATCAGCGACCAATCCCCTATGGTCCAAAAAGCACATTATTGGGCGCCCTTTATGGGGATTACCGTTCCCATGCATACCGGCGCTGAATATTTGTGTAAAAAGTTTAACCTGCCGGTGCTGTATTTAAAGGTGGAAAAGGTCAAAAGGGGCTATTATCAGGGAACTTTCACGGTTCTTGCAGAAGATCCTGATGCGCATCCGGACTACGAAATTACTGATGCATTTTTCAAGGAGGTAGAAAATTCAATTTCAGAGGCTCCTGAATACTACTTCTGGACGCATAAACGCTGGAAGCATAGAAACAGGAAACCCAAAGAACAAGCTATGGTTCGGGCTGAATAACCTAATCCAGTCCGGCATACGTTTTCATTTCATCAATCAATCTTTCGGCAAGCGCATCTGCTTTTTCCTGACTTTTTGCCTCGGTATATATTCGAATAATAGGTTCTGTGTTGGACTTTCGTAAGTGTACCCAGCTGTCTTTAAAATCTATCTTTACCCCATCTATCGTGCTGACCTGTTCCTGGGCGTAATGTGCTTCCATTTTCTTCAATAAGTCATCTACATTTAAATCCGGTGTCAATTGTATTTTATTCTTACTCATGAAATACGCCGGGTAACTCGCTCTAAGCGAAGATACACTGCCGCCTTTTTCTGTAAGTAGCATAAGAAATAATGCGGTGCCTACCAGGGCGTCACGACCATAATGACTGGCGGGATAGATAATTCCGCCATTTCCTTCCCCTCCGATGATCGCATTCGTTTCTTTCATTTTAGCTACAACATTGACCTCTCCAACGGCCGCGGCCTGGTATTTCCCACCATGTTTTTGGGTAATATCACTCAGTGCTCTTGTAGAAGATAGGTTAGATACTGTATTTCCAGGAGTCTTTGAGAGTACATAATCGGCACAGGCAACCAGGGTGTACTCCTCGCCAAACATTTCCCCGTCGTCACTAATAAATGCAAGACGATCCACATCAGGATCTACCACAATTCCAAAATCCGCTTTTTCCTTTTTTACAAGTTCACAAATATCTCCAAGATGTTCTTTAAGTGGTTCCGGATTGTGAGGGAAATGTCCTGTGGGGTCACAATACAGTTCAATGACTTCAACATCGAGAGCCTTCAGTAGTTTAGGGATTGCTATCCCTCCGCTGGAGTTGACCCCGTCTACCACAACCTTAAATTTTGCAGCTCTGATTTTGTCTGCATCCACCAGGGGTAATTCCAACACTTCCTGTATATGGATATCTATATATTGATTATTTAGGGAGACTTTTCCCAGTTGATCCACTTCGGTGAACTCAAACTTTTCCTGCTCCGCCAATTCCAGGATTTTTGCTCCCTCTGCCGCATTTAAAAATTCTCCTTGGGCGTTCAAAAGTTTTAAGGCATTCCACTGTTTTGGATTATGACTGGCAGTTAAAATGATGCCCCCATCGGCTTTTTCCATTGGTACTGCTATTTCGACTGTAGGTGTGGTAGACAATCCAAGATCTAAAACATCAATGCCTAAACCTGTCAGGGTAGCCACTACCAGGTTTTGGATCATCTCCCCTGAAAGCCGGGCATCCCTGCCAATTACCACCTTTAAAGTCCTGCTTTGTGAATTTGTTTTGAGCCAGGTGCCATATGCAGCAGCAAATTTTACAGCATCTAGAGGAGTTAAGTTTTCCCCAGGAACACCTCCGATAGTTCCTCGTATTCCCGAAATGGATTTGATTAAGGTCATAAGTGTGAAAAAAGTTTGTGCAAATATAAGAGTCTTGCCCCTTTCACTGCCCCAGCAATTCGTATTTTAGTTCTGTAGAATTTTGAAGCCATATTAATGAATTTTCTGGCCCACATTTACTTATCGTTTGGAGATGAAGAAATCACTATTGGTAATTTTATTGCCGACGGCATCAAAGGCAGGCAATACCGGCATTTCCCCCAAAGAATTCAGAAAGGAATACTGCTCCACAGGGCAATAGATTCGTATACCGATTCACACCCCCTCCACAAACAGAGCAGCAGTAGGCTTTACCCTGCGTACAGGCACTACAACCGGGTAATAGTCGATATATTTTATGATCATTTCCTGGCCAAAAACTGGAATACCTATTCAGATATACCCCTGCATGCATATGTGGATCAGTTTTATTTTTTGCTGGAGCAACACTACCCCATACTCCCTGAAGGGATTCAACGCATGATGCCCTATATGATAGCGGATAACTGGCTACTCAACTACTCGAAATTAGAAGGAATTGATAAGGTACTTAGTGGGATGAACAGGCGTACTCAAAATAAAAGCAAAATGAATTTGGCAATACAGGAACTCGACCAGTACTACGCAAGTTTTGAGCGGGAATTCACTA
>JABDRK010000177.1 GCA_013041785.1 Eudoraea sp. | reverse complement strand
CTGTTTTGAACAGCCTTTCCTTTAAAAGTTCATTTTGCGCCTTCCTGAGCAGGGAATCCACTTCCGCTTCAGTAAGCGCCTCGTTGTTAAGTTCCAATAGTCGCACTTCAGCCACTACTTCAGTGATTTTCTCCTGAAGGAATACATCCTCCTTTTCCTCAACCTCCTCCGGAACCTTTCTTTCCTTTTCTTCATTACTTGCTATAACCGTAGGCTGAAGCTGCTTATCACGCACAGGCAACACCGATTTCTCCTCCTGAACAGAAGGGATTTGCTCGCTGCTTTGTTGCGTGGATGGCCGACTGGCAACTGCTTCCCCCTGCTCTGTTTCCAATAGCTCATTTGCCGGTTTCACCAACTGTGGAAGGCCTTCTGTACCATCTTCTTCACTTATAACCACCGGTGTGGGTGATACAGATTCCTGGTTAGCGGTCTGAGTGAAATACAAGGTGATAATCAGGATCCCAACAAAACTAGCGGCAATACTATACCACACAATCGGTCTTCTGCTGCTTTTCTCCTCTGGGGGCAACTGTTCTGCAATCCGGTTCCAGGCATCCTCGGAAGGGGTAATTTCCCGTTGCCGAACCTTGTCTTTTAGATATTTTTCAAATTTATCGGGTGCCATAACCTACTCTGTTTTGTGCTGCTAATTTTTCCTGTAAAACTTTCCTTGCCTTGTACAGCTGGGATTTTGAGGTGTTCTCAGATATCTTTAAAACCTCAGCTATTTCCTTATGTTTATAGCCCTCTATGGCGTAGAGGACGAATACCATTTTGTAACCTTCGGGCAAGGCATCGATCAATGCCTGTATTTCTTCTGTTTCCAGGGAAGTAGATATATCAACCTCTGAACGGGACCTCGCATCAACCTTTTCCTCATCAAATACCACAAATTGTTTTTTCCGCAGGAAATCTATGGCCTCCCTGACCATGATCCGTCTTATCCATCCTTCAAAACTGCCCTCATTCCTGAAATTTTTTAGGTTTCGAAATACTTTAACAAATCCCTGAACCATAACATCTTCTGCAAATTGCAGGTCGCGTATATACTGCCTGCAAACACTTAACATCTTAGGGGCATAATGCTCATAGATGAATCGCTGCGCTTGTCTGTTTCCAGAAGCCGCCCTGCTAACCAGCAGTTTTTCATTTTTATAGAGTGTTATGATCTTCAAAGGATTCATATTGGTTCTCTATTAGGATAGACGAGATCAGTCCAGAAAAAGTTGCCTGAACCAAAAGAAAGATTAAAAATTATGCTAATAAATTGATTAGCAAAGATATAGGAATTATTTTTTCCGCTCCACCACATAGTCGAGCATCAGGCGTAAGGACTCTTTATAGGGTGAAGCGGGGTAGGTATCCAACAATGCCAAAGCTTGCTCCTTAAATTCGTGCATTTTCACCTCTGCGTACTTTAGTCCGCCTTTTTCCTTTACCAGGGCAATGACTTCCTTTACCCTTTTTTTGTCCCGGTTGTGGTTTTTCACAGAGTTGATAAGCCACTTTCGCTCCTGTTTCTCGCAATTATTTAGCGCATAAATAAGCGGAAGGGTCATTTTTTGCTCTTTAATATCGATCCCTGTTGGTTTTCCGATACGTTCTTCCCCGTAATCAAAAAGATCATCTTTGATTTGAAAGGCCATGCCGCAGAGTTCGCCAAACTTCCGGAAGTTTTCCACATCAAGGGAGTCAGGTTTTACTGATGCTGCCCCCAGCGCACAACAGGCCGCAATGAGCGTGGCCGTTTTCTGCCGAATGATTTCGTAATATACGTCCTCCGTGATATCAAGCCTGCGGGCCTTTTCAATTTGCAGCAATTCCCCCTCACTGATTTCCCTTATGGCAACTGAAATAATTTTAAGCAGATCGTAATCCCCGCTTTCCACTGAGAGCAACATTCCCTTGGACAGCAGATAGTCTCCCACGAGCACGGCGATCTTGTTTTTCCAAAGGGCATTTATGGAGAAAAAACCGCGGCGTTTGTTGCTGTCGTCCACCACATCGTCGTGAACCAGTGAAGCCGTATGTATTAGTTCAATCACTGAAGCACCGCGATAGGTGCGATCGTTAACTTCCCCATCATTCAGCATTTTGGCACTGAGAAAGACAAACATGGGGCGCATCTGTTTCCCCTTTCGATTTACAATGTAATAGGTAATTCGATTAAGCAGGGCTACCTTAGAGGACATGGATTCGAAGAACTTCTGTTCGAAAAGTTCCATCTCCTGTAATACAGGCTCCTTTATTTGTGCTACGATCTTCACGCCTGGCGGTAAGCGATTTTGATTAGTTGGGTAAAATTAGGTAAAATACCCTTGGCCTCTCCCAATTTAACTAATTGGATTTGTTGGCCAATTGTCCGCAGGCAGCATCAATATCCTGTCCCCGAGATCTCCTTATGGTTACTATAATTCCCGCTTTTTCAAGGGCCTCCTTATACCGGTCTATAGCGGCTATGGGGGCCTGGCGAAAATCTCCCTCGTCAATAGGATTATATTCTATCAGGTTAACCTTGGATGGGGCGAACCGGCAAAAACGAATCAGGGCCTCAATATCTTCGGTTTTGTCATTGATTCCTTCCCAAACCACATATTCATAAGTTATCCTGTTCCTGGTTTTACTATACCAGTACTGTAGGGCTTCCCGCAATGCTGCAAGTGGCATTTTGGCATTAAAGGGCATTATCTCCGTCCGTTTTTGATCAATAGCCGAATGCAGGGAAACGGCCAGGTTGAATTTCACCCCCTCATCAGCCATTTTTTTTATGATTTTGGGAACTCCTGAGGTAGATACGGTAATACGTTTGGGGGACATCCCCAAACCTTCCGGAGATGTGATCTTCTCTATAGCTTTTAGCACATTCCTGTAGTTCATTAAGGGTTCGCCCATGCCCATGAACACGATGTTGCTCAACGGACGGTCATAATACAATCGACTCTGCCGATCAATTGCCACCACCTGATCATAGATCTCATCCGGATTAAGGTTACGCATGCGTTTTAACCGGGCCGTGGCGCAGAACTTACAATCCAGGCTGCAGCCTACCTGACTAGAAACACAGGCGGTGGAACGTGTATCTGTGGGTATCAATACCGATTCCACCAGCAGATCATCATGTAAGCGGATTGCATTTTTAATCGTACCATCGCTACTGCGCTGGAGCTGGTCCACAGCAACGTGATTGATTATAAAATGTTCGGAAAGTAATTGTCGCGTTTCCTTGGAAATATTGGTCATTTCCTCAAAACGATGGGCTGATTTCTGCCATAGCCATTCGTAGACCTGGTTGCCACGAAAGGCCTGCTCCCCCAGATCCAGGAAAAACTCCCGGATTTCTTCCTTGCTTAACGCCCTTATGTCTCTCTTTTTAACCGACATTCCTCCTTTAATATAAAAAATCCTGCCCAACTCCCCCTGGAGTAAGGCAGGATTTATTATCCGTGCTATCCTTACAGAATCAGCATGGCATCACCATATGAATAGAATCTGTATTGTTCCAGGATGGCCTCCTTATAGGCACGTTTCATCAGGTCGTGACCCATAAAAGCCGAAACCATCATCAAAAGTGTCGATTTTGGCAGGTGGAAATTCGTTATCATCGCATTGGCAATGCTGAATTCATAGGGAGGGAAGATAAATTTATTGGTCCAGCCTTCAAATGTATTCAACGTCCGCTCAGAAGACACCGCGCTTTCCAATCCTCTCATTGCCGTGGTGCCAACGGCGCAAACCCTTCTCTTTTGCAGCTTGGCATTATTAACTATCTCGGTGGCCCTTTCATCAATAACAAGTTCCTCACTGTCCATTTTATGTTTCGAAAGGTCTTCAACCTCTACCGGATTGAAAGTGCCCAGGCCTACATGCAGGGTTAATTCTGCAAAGTCAATCCCTTTAATCTCCAAACGCTTCAGCAAGTGCTTCGAAAAATGAAGTCCGGCGGTTGGCGCTGCAACTGCTCCTTCATGCTTGGCATAAATGGTTTGATAACGATTCTCATCCTCAGGCTCAACGTCTCTCTTAATATACTTTGGCAAGGGTGTTTGCCCAAGTTCACGGAGTTTTCTCCTAAAATCGATATAGGACCCGTCATAGAGGAATCTCAGTGTCCTTCCTCTGGAGGTAGTATTATCTATTACCTCTGCGACAAGACTCTCATCTTCCCCGAAATACAACTTGTTCCCTATCCTGATCTTCCGCGCAGGATCTACCAGCACATCCCAAAGTCGTTGTTCTTCATTCAATTCACGAAGCAGGAATACTTCTATCCTTGCCCCTGTCTTTTCCTTATTACCATACAACCTGGCCGGAAATACCTTGGTATTGTTGATAACCATTACATCACCCTCATCGAAATAATCGATCAGGTCCTTAAACATTTTGTGTTCTATTTTACCTGTTTCCTTGTGGATGACCATTAGTTTCGATTCATCCCGGTTCTCGGCAGGATATTCGGCCAGCAATTCCTTAGGCAATTCAAAATTGAAGTGAGATAATTTCATAGGGTAGTTTTAGTCCAATTTTTTGAAGGTGCAAATATACAACCCCACGAAGGGGGTTGTCAAGTAAATACGGCAGAAATGCTAAACTACTTCTTGAATATCAAATGATAAGGCCCTGAGATCCTCCCAAAAATCCGGATATGATTTGGAAACCACGCCGGCGTCATTGATGATAAGCGAAGTGACCATACCCAGCGGGGCAAAAGCCATAGCCATGCGGTGGTCATTGTAGGTGTCAATGGCAACTCCTTGATTCAAGGCTGTTCGGGCACCTAACCGCAGGGAAGTTTCGGTGGTTGAAATGCTTCCTCCAAGCTTCATCAGTTCATTTTGCAGTGCCTGAAGACGGTCGGTCTCCTTAATTTTCAAAGTATGGAGGCCACTTAATTTGCAGGATATTCCCAATCCAAAACAACTGACCGCAAGGGTTTGGGCGAGGTCCGGGGCTTCCGTAAGATCGTATTCCAGATGACTCAGGCTATGCGGTTTGGCCTTCAGCAGCCTTATGGAATCACCCTCAAAATGAGTTTCCACTCCAAAATTGCTATAGATTTCCTGAAGAATACTATCGCCCTGAAGACTGTTCTTTTTATATGCGGACAGGCTTATCTCCGACCCTATTTGGCTCAGGGATAAAATACTGTAAAAATATGAAGCTGAACTCCAGTCCGATTCAACAACCATAGTATTTGGTTTAATCTCAGCCTCTGGGAATACGCGAATCCGTTGGCCGGAGAATTCACTGCGAATGCCCACTTCCTCAAGGAGTCTTAAGGTCATGTCAATATAGGGTCGGGAGGTGATCTTTCCTTCCAGATTCAAGGTCAGTCCCTGTTTGAGGGACGGGGCTACCAGGAGTAGAGCAGAGATGTACTGGCTGCTGATATTCGCAGGAAGAGAAACCTCGTTTTTCTCCAGGCCAGTTCCTTTTATCCCAAGTGGTGGGAATCCCTTTCTATCCAAATAGCTAATTCGTGCCCCAAGACTGCGCAGGGCATCAACCAAAATTCCTATAGGACGCTCCTGCATTCGGGAAGAGCCGGTAAGTACTACATCGGCGTTCTCACGGGTGGCAAAATAGGCCGTGAGAAAACGCATGGCCGTTCCTGCATGGTGGATATCTACCTCACCCTGTTTCACCTTAAGACCTTTTTTCATGACCCTCACATCATCCGCGTTAGACAGGTTGCTGATTTGTATTTGCGGGTAGAGGGCCTGCAATAGCAACAGACGGTTAGATTCGCTCTTGGAACCCGTTATGGTAAGGCTTGCTTTTATTGGTTGCCTGGGGGGAGCCGAAATTGTAAGCCTCAAGAGATTAGGATTAAGGGTTAATATTCAATAATCTGATGGGTATCCATTGCGGTTAAAGATACCACTATTTGAGTTTGGGATTTCGCTGGTGACGTTCACGGTCGCGTGTGGTCTTTAGTGCCAATTTTTGGTCGAACGCATCCTGCAGATTGATTCCGGTTTGATTGGCCAGACACAATATCACAAAAAGGACATCTGCAAGTTCTTCACCCAGGTCCTTGGATTTATCCGATTCTTTTTCACTTTGCTCCCCGTACCTGCGGGCTATAATACGTGCTACCTCACCAACTTCCTCGGTAAGCTGTGCCATGTTGGTAAGTTCATTGAAATAGCGCACTCCATGGTCCTTGATCCAGGCATCAACGGCCTTTTGCGCATTCTGAATATTCATAAATCCTTGTTTTTAGTGTCCATAAATATAGTAACCGGGCCATCGTTAAGCAGCTCCACCTTCATATCAGCCCCAAACACTCCTGCACCAACCCGTTTCCCCAGGTCGCTACTAAGTTGTTGCTTAAAGTCCTCATACATGGGTATGGCTATCCCAGGTTTGGAGGCTCGTATATAAGAAGGCCTGTTTCCTTTTTTGGTGTTGGCGTGTAATGTAAACTGGCTCACTACCAAAGCCTCACCATCAATCTCCAGCAAAGAACGGTTCATTACCCCGGCCTCATCGTTGAATATACGGAGGTTTGTTATTTTACGGCTTAGCCAAAGTATATCCTCCCGGGTATCCGCATCTTCTATTCCCAGTAAAATCAGAAGCCCCTGCCCTATAGCCGCTTCCTGCTGCCCTTCAATGGTTACACTTGCGTGTGCTACTCTTTGTAAAACTACTCTCATCAGGCATCGTAATTATCCATGCGATAGGTGTCTTCCTCCCCGGTTACCATCTGCACATAGCTGCGATACCGGCTCCAGGAAATTTCGTCATTTTCCAGAGCTCTTTTCACGGCACATTTAGGTTCATCAAGGTGCAGGCAATTGTTGAATTTACATTCGGATTTCAGGGCTAACAATTCCGGAAAATAGTCCCCGATCTCATCCTTATCCATATCCACCATCCCAAATCCCCGAATCCCCGGCGTATCGATTATCCTTGCACCAATATCCAGGTCGTACATCTGGGCAAAAGTCGTGGTGTGCTGTCCCTGCAAATGCTGCTCAGAAATTTCTGAGGTGCGGAGATTCAGTTCGGGCGCTATATAGTTGATCAGCGTGGATTTGCCAACTCCCGAATGACCTGCAAACATGCTGGTTTTCCCAATCATTAAGTCCTTAACCTTGTCGAGGTTTTTACCTGTCTTGGCTGAGATTCCCAGGCAGGTATACCCAATTTTACGGTAGATGGCTGCCAGGTAGCGCGCCTCGCCCCGTTCCTGCTCATCATACCGATCGATCTTGTTGAAAAGCAGGACTGCCGGGATATCATAGGCTTCTGCTGTCGCCAGGAAACGGTCGATAAATATGGTATAGGTTTTGGGTTCTTTTACCGTAATCAACAAAAAAACCTGGTCGATATTGGCAGCAATGATATGTATTTGTTTAGAGAGCTTGACTGATTTGCGGACGATATAATTTTTCCGGTCAGCAATTTCTGAAATGATTCCCACCGTCTCATCTCCGATCTCTTCCACATCAAATTCCACCAGGTCCCCGACAGCTACCGGGTTGGTACTTTTAATGCCCTTGATCCGAAATTTTCCCTTGATCCGGCAATTGTAGTAGTCCCCGCTTTCCGTCTTAACCGTATACCAGCTCCCCGTTGATTTATAAACCGTACCCTGCATATATGTTTAAAACTCTTTTACAAAGAAACAATAATACTTTACACATACAGTTAACTTTGTGAGTGTAAATCAATTCAACAAACCAAAAAAACAATCCTTATGAAGAAAATCCTGATCATCCTGTTCGTTTGTCTGGCTGTCTCTTTTGAGATGCATGCCCAGCAGTTTAAAGTCATTACCAGTGTGGAGTCTATAGTTCCCAATGGAATGGGTCGTTCCCGTATTGTGAATGCTATGGAGGACAAAGATTACAAAGAATACACCAGCGTACAAACGGAAGAAGACAACACGCGAAACAAGTCCAAGAGGGGCGATATCCGTGTAAAAAACTTTGAAGAAACCAAACTGCTTAACTTCTTTAACCTGGGTGGAATTCGTTTTCAGAATATCGCTGCCAACGATGCCTTGCTGACCTCAATGATCAACGATATGGTAGCCAATGGTTGGGAGCTTGCCTTCGTAACCAGTGCTGTAGAAAGCGAGGGGGGTAAAGGAGACGGACAAGGGATATTTATCACCCGTTATATATTTAAAAAGTAAGTTTATCACAATAAAAAAACCTGGCCCAAAAGCCAGGTTTTTTTTACACTTAAACTTAATATATAGCTAATCCTGAATATAAATTCTTCCTCCTGCAAAGGTATTTTTGTTCACTATCCTGGGATTGCCATAGACATAGACATCCCCTCCTGCCTTCACATTGATATCGACCTTTTCAGAGACAAACAGCTCTGCTTCTCCTCCTGCCGAAATTTTCACGCTGGCCGCTTCTGTTCGCAATTCCTTCCCTTCGAAGATACCCCCTGTGTTAATCGCGATAAATTGATTGGTAGCTTTACCGGAAGCCTCAATGATTCCACCGGTCACTGCGCGAATATCCACATTTTCAACTTCCATGCCTATCCGAATCTGGGCCCCTTCCTGGGTGCGTAACTCAATACGGTTCTGGGTAAGGGTTTCGTTGCAGACAATCTTTGCACCTTCATTCCCATCGATCACCTCAATATCTGTGTAGTACACCTCGATGAAGGTGTCTTCTCCACGGAACTTTTTTTCAAACTGCATCCTCAGCTTCAGGATGCCGTCCTTATTTACAAACTGGATGTCGTCAACATTATCGCCTTTAATCAGGATACGGTTCTCGTCAGATTTGATGAGGTTAACTTCAATCAGGTCAAACACTTTGATTTCCCGGAATTCTCCAACTTCTTTATCTACTATACGTTGGCCAAAACTTATTGCGGAGATCAAGAGTACAAAAAGGGTGAGTATTTTTTTCATTTTCTTGTGTTTTGTAGAAGGTTACTTACTAAAGACTATTCCCTGAATGTTTTGTTACAGTGCTGAGAAAAAAAAGCCCTTTTTATTTCAAAAAGGGCTCATAAAAAGGTGGGTAAAAGCCATAATGCTCAGGCATTCAGGATCTTCTCCTGATGATTGATGGATTCCTGGTGTATGGCCTTAAACATTCGCAGCACGAATTCTTCACTTAACCCTTTGGATTCTCCTTCCAGGATCATTTTACCCAATATAGAATTCCATCGGTTGGTTTGAAGTACAGCCACATTCCGGTCTTTCTTTAATTCCCCGATCTGATCAGATACTTCCATACGTTTGCCAAGAATATCGATCAGCTGGTTGTCAATAACATCAATTTGGGCCCTGAGATTATTCAAGTCTTTTCTGTAATCAGCTTCGTGGTCTGTTACTTTTCTGATCTTCAATTCTTCCATGATTTTTATCAGTGTTTTTGGGGTTACTTGCTGTGCAGCGTCACTCCAGGCATTGTCAGGATCGTAATGCGTCTCGATCATCAGTCCGTCGTAATTGAGATCCAGGGCGGTCTGTGAAATGTCAAAGATCATATCTCTCTTTCCGCCAATATGAGAAGGGTCGTTGATCAGGGGAAGGTCCGGGAATTTGGTTTGCAGTTCAATAGCCATCTGCCATTCCGGAATGTTGCGGTATTTGGTTTTCCGGTAAGACGAGAAGCCACGGTGGATCACCCCAAGTTTTTTGATGTCCGACTTATAAAGCCGCTCTACCGCCCCAAGCCACAGGGAAAGGTCCGGATTCACCGGATTCTTGATCAGGACGATCTTGTCTGTACCCTTTAGTGCATCGGCTATCTCCTGCACAATAAAGGGGCTTACCGTAGATCTGGCTCCAATCCAGAGAAGGTCTATGTCGTGTTCCAATGCCAGATCCACATGAGCCTTGTTGGCCACTTCTGTTGCCGTTTTCAGGCCGGTCTCTTTTTTCACTTCTTGCAGCCATTTAAGGCCAATAGCACCTACCCCTTCAAAATTGCCCGGACGAGTACGGGGTTTCCAGATTCCTGCCCGGTAATAATTGACATCTGTATCCTTTAATTCATGGGCTATTTTCAATACCTGTTCTTCTGTTTCCGCACTGCAGGGT
>JABDRK010000157.1 GCA_013041785.1 Eudoraea sp. | reverse complement strand
ACCAAAATCCTCGACCAGCTTATCCGCAAGAATATCTGTCTCCTCTATCTCCTCCTGCACCGCTTCTACTTCCATTTCGATATCTGTGTCTGCGGAGGTCTCTGTGGCAGGGATTTCTCCATTTGTCGTATTGATCTCCTGCTTAATAACAGGAATATCTTCTTTATGTGTATATGGATCGGGGATGGGTTGTACTTCTTCCTTTTCAGGATCTAAAATGATGGTATCCCCTTGTTTTGACTGCTTAAACTCGGTTTTAACTGATTTTACCTTATTCCTTAAAAAATCTGCCATCCCTTGTGGTGAAAATCGAAACAGGCGAACCAAAATTATCGTGAGAACGAAAAGCAGTAAGAGAAAAACCCCGATTTTACCGGTATAGTCCTGCAGGAAATCATTCATTTCATAACCAACCAAGCCTCCCAGTAAGGGTTGTTCAAAGGCAAAGAACCCTAGAGCAATTGAAGTCCAGATAAGAAACACCAGGCCCCAAATCCATTTGCTGAGTAAACCCTTTTTCTCCAGTCCCAGGAACAGGTAGAGACCAGTAAGGCACAATAGGAAGGGAAGAATAAAGGAGGCCAGTCCAAATCCTTTATACATAAAGAAATGACTTACACTCGCCCCGAACTTGTTGAGCAAATTCTCGGCCTGTTCATTACGGTCTGCGAACTCGGTCAGCAGGCTTTGGTCTGCCTGCCAGGTAAAATAAAAGGAAGCAAAGGAGAAAAACAGGGCAATGCTAAAGAGAATCAGTAGACTGCCAAGTATAATTTTATTTTGGGTAGACAGGGTAAATGAAAAGCCTTTTTTCGCTGATGCCGCCCTCGACCTTTTTTTCTTTTTTGCCATTCAGTCCTGCTATTCTGTTACGCTAAAATACAAATTTAGCCCCTATGGTTAGGATTGCCCGGCATTAAAATACCTTGGGAATGTAAATGATCAAGCCGATAACAGTAGCTGCAATCGCAACAAGCATCACCGCACCGGCGGAGATATCCTTGATAAACCCAATCTTCTCATCGTATTGTGGCTGAATGTAATCCGACACTTTCTCTATTGCTGTGTTCAGGCCTTCTATCCCAAGGACAAGTGCTATGGCCAGGATTTGCAGGACCCACTCTGTAGTGCTGATTTGGTAATAAAAACCGGCAGCAGTTACCAAAAGTGCTATAACCAGCTGTATCTGGATACTACCCTCCGTTCGTATCAGATATAAGGCCCCACGCAGGGCAAAACCCACACTTTTGATCCTGTTCTTGAGAAAACCTTCTTTAGGCATCCATCAGCGCTTCTAATGCGGCTTTGTAATTGGGTTCCTCAACGGTTTCCTGTACCTGTTCGGTGTAAATCACTTTTCCCGCTTCGTCGATTACAACGACCACCCTTGAGAGAAGTCCCTTTATGGGGCCGTCAACATATACCAGGCCGTAGTCCTTACCAAAATTCCCATCTTTAAATTCAGACAGGGTAACTACGTTGTTTATTCCCTCGGCTGCACAAAATCGATTCTGGGCAAAAGGCAGGTCTCTTGATATACATAGCACCACGGTATTATCCAATTCTGCAGCTTCCTGGTTGAATTGCTGAACAGAATGGGCGCAGGTACCTGTATCCAAACTGTGAAAAATATTAAGGACTACTTTCTTGCCCCTGTAATCAGATAATCGGGCATCGGAAAGATCGCCTTTACTAAGGGTGAATTCTGGTGCCATACTGCCTATTTCCGGCAGGGAACCGATGGTATTGATCGGATTTCCTTTTAATGTGACTGTTGCCATAGTTGCTCAATTTAAGTTCATGTGAAATTATAAAAACTAAGGGGAAAAATGAATAGCCGCTAAGGGAAATTTATGACTGATTATGAACTAACGCATGGAAGCCTGCAATTGCTTGATCTTGATCCCTAAAGCAGCAAAGAATAAAGTGGTTATTGGGCTCAGCCAGTTAAAAATCGCATAGAAAAAATATTCCGCCACAGGCACCCCAAGCACCCCACTGTGGTAGGCGCCACAGGTATTCCAGGGAATCAGCACCGAAGTAACGGTTCCGGAATCTTCCAGCGTCCGACTCAAATTCTCCGGGGCCAGCCCGCGATCTTCATAGGCTTTTGAAAACATTTTTCCCGGTACCACGATGGCCAGATACTGATCGGAGGCTGTTACATTTAAAGCCAGACAGCTGCCCACCGTACTGGCGAAGAGTCCAAAGGTAGTCTTGGCCAGTCCCAGAAGACTTTTGGTTATGCGTGAGAGGGCTCCAATAC
>JABDRK010000154.1 GCA_013041785.1 Eudoraea sp. | reverse complement strand
AGGGTTTATACTGAATAACACTTTTTGGGGTGTCACAAATCTCCCAGGGTTTCTTGCCGGATTTTAAACTGGCAATGATATCAAATACTTTTTCCCGAGTCAGATTTACAAAGGGTCTGAAATTGATAAGGCAGGAAGGTTCCTGATCGCTTAATCCAATACAGGGCGTCTTGAACAGGCCAAAATTCTTGTCCTCTGTCACCTGGCCAAGTTTTATTCCTAAGGCTTCCTCAAATGCCATTAGAATTTGGGGCCTGCCCGAATGCTCCGAGATGATAGAATCGTTTAGGTAGATGGTAAATTTACCGCGGTGTTCCCTGGAGAAAAAATGATAGAAAGTAATTACCCCTTCCAGTTCCATTCTGGACATGTTGAATTCCTGGGCAATTTTACTTACGTCGTCATGACCGATATGTCTTTTTTTGCGTTGTATTTTCCAGACAACATCCATTATTTTGCTCCGATCAATACCCGTGGCTGCTTCCATATTTGCGAAATTTTTATTGATCGGAAAAGTATTACGGAATAGGGAAATAATCTATGATATCTGTCATATTATTTGCCAATTTTCCTACTCTTAAATGGGCTGTTTTTTGCCGGAAAAAGTTTAGGGTTTCGGTAATCGAAGATGGTCTTTAACGGGGGAGGTAACCTTAAGGCGCCGGAAACAGTTCCAGACTTTTCACCCGAAGCTCTTTACCCTGGAGTATGGTCTTTAAAAAACTTCCACATTTGGGACAATTGTCGTGGATATATTCAAGGGAATAGACCTCATCACATTCTCCACATCGCGCCTTCGCAGGGATTTTAACTATACGCTTTTTGGCCTTTTCCAGAACCGTCTCCTGCACTGCAGCCTGCCAGACAAAATCCAGGGCATCAAATTCTATCCCTGCCAGGGTGCCAATTTCCATATCAATTGCTGCAAAGTGTTTCACACGGGCTTTCCGGGCTTCTTCTTCAGCAATCTTAACAATACTCAGGGCAATAGACATTTCGTGCATAGCGTATGGTTTTATCTGGCGCATTTCCTTACCGATGCATTTGGCTTTAAAAGGGACATTGACCTAAGGGCAGACCTGGGTTTATCCGGCAGGGGTTGCGCAGCTTATCGCCTTCGTTATTTATATCAATTATAAATATGAAAATATGATTTTTATCATAGTGCTCAGGAATAATCTTATCGAATTTTAAGGGACTTTTTTTTAATCTGCTGAACACCAGATATATAGATTTAAACCTCTTCATCTTAGCAAATCATCCATGGGAAAGCTAGTAAAAACCAATAGAGAAACGTACTACGAAAGTATCGTCCGACATGGATACAATCGTAGAGACTTTATGAAATTTGCCGCCTTCATTTCGGCCTATATGGGATTGGAACATTCCATGATAGGCCAGGTAGCGAAATCACTGGAGACCAAGTATCGCCTGCCAATTATTTGGGAGCACTATCAGGAATGCACCTGTTGCAGCGAAAGCTTTATCCGTTCTGACCACCCCATTGTGGCAGACATTATCCTGGACAACATTTCACTGGACTACACAGAAACCTTAATGGCTGCCTCCGGGCATCAGGCCGAAGCCGCCAAGCACGATACCATGGAAAAATACTATGGTGATTATATTTTGTGCGTTGAAGGTTCTGTACCCATGGGAGCAGACGGGGTGTATTGCACCATTGCCGGCAGAACGGCACTTGACCACCTAAAGGAAGCCGCAGCAGGCGCCAAGGCTATTATTGCCTGGGGAAGTTGTGCCTGCAACGGATGTGTGCAGGGGGCCAAACCCAACCCCACGGATGCCACCCCTATCCATAAAATAATCAAAAACAAACCCATTGTTCAAATGCCAGGCTGCCCCCCTATTGGCGAGGCTATGGCTGCACTGATTGTACACTATGTAACCTTTGGCAGATTGCCTGAACTGGATCGTTCGGGTCGGCCAAAAGCCTTTTACGGCAAAAGGGTCCACGATACCTGTTACCGCAGGCCGTACTTCGACGCTGGCTTATTCGCCGAATCTTTCGATGACGAGAATGCCAAAGAAGGGTATTGCCTGTATAAGGTAGGCTGTAAAGGGCCAACTACCTATAACGCATGCGGCA
>JABDRK010000153.1 GCA_013041785.1 Eudoraea sp. | reverse complement strand
GGGTTAGCAAAACCTATAAGAATGCTAATGCCCCGGTTATTAAGAATATTTACCTCAGTTTTTTCTATGGCGCCAAAATAGGTATCCTGGGACTCAACGGTTCCGGGAAGTCAACACTGTTGCGGATAATCGCGGGTAAAGACAAAAACTACCAGGGGGATGTGGTTTTTTCCCCGGGCTATAAGGTCGGTATGCTGGAGCAGGAACCTGAACTGGACGAGGATAAAACCGTATTGGAAATTGTTAAGGAAGGGGTTGCCGAAATCGTGAGCGTACTTGATGAGTACAACAAAATCAACGATATGTTTGGACTTCCTGAGGTTTATGAGGATGCGGATAAGATGGAAAAACTCATGAATCGCCAGGCGAGCCTGCAGGACCAGATCGATGCGTCCAATGCCTGGGAACTGGACACTAAGCTGGAAATCGCCATGGATGCCCTCAGGACTCCCGATCCCGACAAGCCAATAAAGGTCCTTTCCGGGGGTGAACGCAGGCGCGTAGCCTTATGTCGCTTGTTGCTTCAGGAACCTGAAATACTCCTGCTGGACGAACCCACAAACCACCTGGATGCCGAATCCGTACACTGGCTGGAGCATCATTTGGCCCAGTACAAGGGTACGGTAATTGCGGTTACGCACGACCGGTATTTTCTGGATAACGTGGCGGGATGGATTCTGGAACTCGATCGGGGTGAAGGGATACCCTGGAAAGGGAACTACAGCAGCTGGCTCGACCAGAAAGCGAAGCGGCTGGCCCAGGAAAGCAAAGAAGCTTCCAAACGGCAAAAAACCCTGGAACGGGAATTGGAATGGGTGAGACAAGGGCCTAAGGGTAGGCAAACCAAGCAAAAAGCACGACTTAAAAGTTACGACAAACTACTCAATCAGGACCAGAAACAGTTGGTTGAAAAATTGGAGATTTACATCCCCAATGGACCAAGGTTGGGTACTAATGTGATAGAAGCAAAGGGTGTAAGTAAGGCTTTTGGCGATAAGCTGCTGTATGAAGACCTGAACTTCAGGCTTCCCCAGGCCGGGATTGTGGGTATTATAGGTCCCAATGGGGCGGGTAAGACCACTATTTTCAAAATGATTATGGGAGAGGAAAAGCCCGACAAAGGAGAGTTCCTTGTCGGAGAAACCGCCAAGATCGCCTATGTAGACCAAAGTCACTCCAATATTGACAATAGCAAAAGCATATGGGAGAACTTCAGTGACGGACAGGAACTGGTTATGATGGGCGGGAGACAGGTTAATTCCAGGGCGTATCTGAGCCGTTTTAATTTTTCTGGTAGCGAACAGAACAAAAAAGTCAACATGCTATCCGGAGGGGAACGAAACCGACTGCACCTGGCCATGACCCTGAAAGAAGAAGGAAACGTATTATTGCTGGATGAGCCCACCAATGATCTGGACGTGAACACCTTACGTGCCCTTGAGGAAGGCTTGGAGAATTTTGCGGGATGTGCGGTGATCATCTCTCACGACCGCTGGTTTCTGGATCGTATTTGCACACATATCCTTGCTTTTGAAGGAGATTCTCAGGTGTATTTCTTTGAGGGATCATTCTCCGATTACGAAGAGAACAAAAAGAAACGTTTGGGTGATGATATCATGCCCAAACGCATCAAATACAAAAAGTTGATCAGGGATTAATAAAAACGCCCGGAAACTTCCGGGCGTTTTTTATGAAAGCCTTTACTGTTTTAAAGGTTGTTCCAGGGTTTCCTGAATTTGGTCTTCTATTTTTTCTTTATCACCCACGACAATCAGTGTCATGTTTTCAGGTTTGATATATTTTCGTGTAAGCTCGGATACTTTTTCAGGGCTCACAGCAAGCATATTGGCCACCTTATTTTTTAAGAAGTCCTCATCCAATTCATGGGTATCCAGGAAAATCAATTGTCCGATAATGCCACCAGGGCTGGAATTTTGTAACACAAAAATACCCGACTCATAATTTAAAATCCCTTCCAGCTCTTCAGCCGAGGGGGGTTCTTCCTGTAATCGTTCAATCTCTTTCTTAATCTCGGCAATAGATGCTCCCGTATGTTCGGTAGTGACATCCGCCATTTCGTACCAAAGTCCGGTTTTGTAATTGGCTGCAAGAACTGAGGTAGGGGAGTAGGTGTACCCTTTGTCTTCCCTAATGTTGCTGGTGATCCTGGAAGCAAAAGATCCTCCGAGAATAGAATTGGTAACATCCAGAGCCAGATAGTCCGGATGTGAAGGATCAGGTACAGGTAAGCCAAAGTATATTGTGGACTGTGGCGCGCCCGGCCGGTCTATAATTTGCACCTTGTTTGAGGTAACCGCATTGGCTACAGGATACGAGGCTGCCTGTCCTTCCTTCCAGTCAGACATAGCCGTTTGAACAGCCTTCTCAACTGCAGCTTTGTCAAAATTCCCCGCAACATAAATAGTGGTCCTTTGGCCCCCGAAATGGGTATTGTAGAAATCCTGAATGTCAGCTGTGGTATAGGAATCAATCTGTGATTCAGTGGGAAAGACCCTGCCGTAAGAGTGGTCGGGATACAAGGAGGCGTAAAAATCGCGCATCGCCTGAGCCCTGGGTCGTGAAAGTTGGACGGCTAAACTCCGCTTCATGTCATTTTTAAGGCGGTCTAGTTCTTCCTCAGGCCATTTGGGGTTACGAAGTACATCGGCCATCAATTCAATAGCATCCGGTACGAATTCATACAACACAGAAGTGGATAAGGAAGTAGTATGAGCGCCTACCCCAATATTAAGGTTACCACCCATACCGGCCACTTCATCAGCGATTTGCTGGGCTGTTCGGGTAGTACTTCCCTCCTGCATTAGATCTGCAAGCAGATCACATAACCACACCTGATCTTCATTTTCATTGATGTTACCGGTTTTAATGCTGATCCGGATACTCGCCTTGGGAATGGCTCCGTAAGGGATCATGACCAGTTTAAGGCCATTGTCTAGCTGCACCACCTCTTTTTCCGGAAGGTTAAAGTTTTTTGGTGTACCTCCCTCCGGGGGTAGTTCCTTCTCCTGCGCACTGGTAAAACCTGCAGGGAATAGTAATAGGGCGAAAAGAAATATATAGAATGATTTCATGATTATTGTGTTTTTTCGTTAGCGGCCAAAAGTGGATTTACGACGAGAACTGTCCGATTTGTTGGTCTGAGGTACTCAGAAATGGTACGCTTCACGGTTTCCAGGTCTATTTTACGAAATTCCGCTTCGAGGGAATTGATTCGTTCCGGATCATCATCAAAGAGTGCAAAACTACACAGCAAGTCGGCACGGCCGAGGCCAAATGTACCCCCAATGTTATCATAAAGTTCAGACCGGATCTTGATTAGGGCCTTATCCAACATTTCCTGGGTAACTACGCCTTCCAGTCCATCCATAACCTCTTTAATAGCCCCCATCACTTCTTCTTTGCTGGTGTCATTATCATAGGTGAGATTGTACATCCAGAGCATGGGCCCCTTGTAATTGAACATATTGCCCAGGTAGTTTATACCCCCTCCTACATTAGAAGAAAAACCTTTTTCCTTTTCTAATTTTTGAACCAACAGACTGTTGTCTCCCTGAACCAAAATCTGATCCAGGAGCCCCATGGCGTAATATTCCGGGGAATTACGGGGAGGCATATGATAGGCAACAGCTAAAGCCGGTTTATTGGCCAGATTATCATCCTTGGTAAATTCCTTGGCAGCTTCCTGCTTTGATTCTGAGACATCTGGTTGTGGGGGCAATTCGGCAGCAGGGATATCGCCAAAATATTTCTCGATCCATGCCTTGGTTTCTTCCAGTTCAAAATCTCCTACAACAGCAATGGCTGCATTATTTGGAGCGTAATAGGTGTCAAAGAAACTGGAAACATCTTCGAGGTTGGCCGCGTCCAGATCTTCAAGATCACCATAGAAATTATGGGCGTTGTACCAATTCTCATTGGCATATTGGGGCATGTCTAGCCAGGGAAACCCGCCATAGGGTTGATTCAAGACATTTACTTTCACTTCGTTTTTCACAACTCCCTGCTGATTTGACAGATTTTCCTGGGTAATATCCAGACCCCTCATCCGGTCGGCCTCAGCCCAAAGCATGGTTTCCAGTTTGTGAGAAGGAACAATTTCAAAATAATTGGTAAAATCAAAACGGGTGGATCCATTCAATACCCCTCCATTCTGCTGAACCAGTTTTATAAATTCCATTTTGCCCAGGTTTTCAGATCCCTGGAACATCATATGTTCAAATAAATGGGCAAAGCCAGTTCGGTCCTTGGGTTCTATCCTGAAGCCAATATTATAATACACAGCTACAATGGCTGTTGGGGAGGTGGTGTCCTGAGACAGGATCACCTTCAATCCGTTATCCAATTTGTAATAGGTTACGGGAACTTGGAATTCGGCTGCCGTTTCTTTTGAGCTATCCTGAGAACAGGAGCTTAAAAAAAGCAAAAAGACACCCAAAGCGGCAAACCGCAAAAGCGTTGTTTTCATATAATTAGGGTTTTGATTTTTGTTCATAAGGCGAAATGCCTATTTGTAAGATGATATTAATACGATTATGTTACAGGCGATGAATCAATAGGGGGCATTAGGGTACCAATCTAATTGAACTACCCTGATATCAGGGTTTTCGGAGGTAACCAATTCCTTAAACTTTCCCACATCGCTAACATCTGGCCTGCCGCGGAAATGATAGGGATAAACTTCCCGGGGATTAAACTGGAGCACTGCCTCCGCTGCCTTTTCTACCGTCATGGTGTAGGGCAGATTCATGCATACAAAGGCTTTGTCAATATTTTTTAGGGTTCTCATTTCCGGAATATCTTCTGTATCCCCGGAAAAATATATTCGCATGCCGTTTCTGTTTATCACATAGCCATTTCCCCGACCTTTTTCATGAAAGCCCCTGGCCTCTTCCCGTAAATTATACATGGGGATGGCTTCAATCAGAAAACCAAACCTTTCTTTGGTGTCCCCGTTGTTGAGCACATCAATTTGAGGGGTGAATTGCTGGGGGAGTTTATCAGCTACGGCCTGAGGCACAATTATTTTAGCCTTATCAGTATCCAGGCCTTCAAGGGTTTCAACGCTAAGATGATCCCCGTGAATATCGGTAATGAGAATTAAATCAGGTGAGGGAAAGGCTGCAAACGATGCCGCATCACCTACAGGGTCTATGTACAAAGTGTAATCATCCCACTGTAGTACTGCAGTGGCGTGTTCTACCGGAAATATAGTCGGTGCTGTTTTCTCTTGCCGTGCAACGCTTTCTTCACTTGGGATGGCCTCTTTTTCCTCTTTGGGAGCCTCTTTGCAATTAAACAAAAGCATAATGCAGATAAAGAGCAGTTTCTTCATAAAAAGAAGGGATTTTATTAATACCTAAAGATACGCTATTCCCAATATTTTCTTGTCCTTCCAAACTTTTTTTAAGGTTAAGAAATCTAAAACTAAAACTTAAACGTATATAGACTGAACAGGAAAAGACCTGGATTCGCAAACAAACAAGACAAAAATTAACTTTTACATTATGACGGAACAAAAAAACAACAATGGATTAAAGGTAATAGCCGGCCTATTGGGCGTAGTGCTATTGGGGACCATAATCTATACCGTTAGTCTCTATCAGGACAAGAAAAAAACAACTGCGGCCTTAACTGAAGAAAAGGCACTGGTTGTTGAAGATTTGGAAAGCCTTAGATCCGAATATGAAAAGGCTATTCTGGAAAGCAATGCAACCAATGAAGAACTGGTTGTTGCTCGGGACCGAATTGCCAAGTATATCGATTCAGTTCAAAATATGAAGGCTGACATTTCTACCTTGTCTCGTTACAGAAGGCAGGTAAGAGTATTAAGGGCAGAACGTGAGCAATTAATGAAGCAGGTTGATTCTTTGACTCAATCGAACGCTTTGATCGCTATGCAACGCGATAGCACATTTACCGAATTAGAGAAGCAAACTGTATTTAGTGATTCCCTCGTTGTTCAGAACACACAATTGGCTGCTGCCGTTGAAAGAGGATCAGCATTGAATTTGTCACAGTTTACTGTTGACGCCGTACGGGAAAGAAACAATGGCAAGTTGGTATCTACTTCTCGCGCCAGAAGTACCGATAAGTTCAAGATCTGTTTTACAGTTGCAGACAACCTGATTGCAGACGCCGGAGACCGTGAATTCCTAATCGAAGTATTGGATCCACAAGGAAATATTCTTGGTGGAGGACTCTCTAAATCTACTGAAGAAGGTGCTTCTGTGAGCTACAGCAAAGGAACCAATTTTTATTACGAAAACAATTCCCTGGACGTTTGCGATTACATCAACAAACCAGATGGCGATTTCCAGAAAGGTAACTATATGGTCAATGTATATGATGACGGCTTAAAATTGTTAGGAACATCCAAGTTTACTTTAAAGTAAAACGTTAGTTAGTTAGTTAAAAAAGGGGCTTAAATGCCCCTTTTTTTATTGGATTAACCCACTATTCAATTCAATTCATATAGGTGACTATTTTAGGGAGCCGACCATATCTTCCGGCTTAACCCACTCATCATACTCCTCTGCCGTTACATACCCCAGCTGAATGGCCTCTTCGCGAAGGGTAGTCCCGTTTTTATGTGCGGTGTTGGCTATCTCAGCAGCCTTGTAATAACCGATCTTCGTATTCAGTGCGGTCACCAGCATAAGGGAATTGGAAAGCAGGGTGCTGATTATCTCATGGTTGGGTTCTATTCCTACAGCACAGTTCTTATCAAAACTCATACAGGCGTCTCCTATTAACTGGGCAGATTGCAACACATTTGCCGCCATAACCGGCTTGAATACATTGAGTTCGTAATGTCCCTGAGTGCCGCCAATGGTCACGGCAACATCGTTGCCCATTACCTGGGCACAGACCATGGTGAGTGCTTCGCATTGGGTGGGATTGACCTTACCTGGCATAATGGAGCTCCCCGGTTCATTGGCCGGTAAGATGAGTTCGCCAATACCAGATCTTGGTCCGGAGGCCAGCATTCGAATGTCATTGGCAATTTTGTTCAGGGATACTGCAAGTTGCTTCAAAGCCCCATGGGTTTCTACCAACGCATCATGTGCAGCAAGGGCTTCGAATTTATTGGCCGCCGTTTTAAAGGGATGGCCTGTAAATTCAGCGATATAACGGGCTACTGCTACGTCATATCCGGATGGTGTATTGAGTCCGGTACCCACAGCTGTGCCTCCAAGGGCAAGTTCACTAAGGTGTTCCAGGGTGTTTTTTAGTGCCTTGATCCCATGATCCAATTGTGCAACATATCCCGAGAATTCCTGCCCAAGCGTAAGCGGTGTGGCAT
>JABDRK010000136.1 GCA_013041785.1 Eudoraea sp. | reverse complement strand
GATGATGCGTGCCATTCGTTTTGCGACAGAACTTGACTTTACCATTCACAAAGATTCCCTGAAAGCTATTTCCGATAATCGGGAACGGATCAAAATCATTTCCAAGGAACGCATCGTAGACGAACTGCACAAAATACTGTCATGTCATCAGCCTTCCAACGGATTTAAGCTCCTGCATGAAACAGGAATTCTGCCCATCATCCTTCCCGAACTAACAGCCCTTCAGGGTATTGAAGAGGTGGAAGGGCAACGCCACAAGGATAATTTCTGGCATACCCTTGAGGTGGTAGATAATATTTCGAAAACCACGGATAACCTGTGGCTTCGATGGGCAGCACTGCTGCATGATATTGGGAAAGCACCTACCAAACGCTTTGATCCTGCAATAGGCTGGACTTTTCACGCTCATGAATTTGTAGGTTCAAAAATGGTTTTTAAACTCTTCAAGCGACTGCGGATGCCGCTGAATGATAAAATGAAGTTTGTGCAGAAAATGGTAAGGATGAGCTCCAGACCCATCATTCTTTCGGATGAGCACGTTACAGACGCTGCAGTAAGGCGACTTGTCTTTGACGCAGGGGAACATGTAGACGACCTCATGACCCTTTGCGAAGCGGATATCACCACAAAAAATCCCCGAAAACAGCGTAAATACAAGAACAACTTTAGGTTGGTACGGGAGAAGATTATTGAAGTGGAGGAACGGGACCGTATCCGGAACTTTCAACCCCCGATTGGTGGAGATGATATCATGAAGGCATTTGGACTAAAACCATGTAGGGAAATAGGTATTATCAAGGAAGCTATCAAAGAAGCCATACTCGAAGGTGAGATCCCCAATGAATTTGACCCGGCCTATGCCTTTATGTTGCGAAAGGGTCAGGAAATAGGGTTAAAACCGTTATAAAATCCAAATTTCTCCCGGTTAAATTGAGGCAAGTACCTTAATTTTGCATACTATTCTTTTCAGCTATGAAAAAAAGATACCGAACCCTTGCTAAAACATCACTAATACTGGTCTACCTGGTTATTCTGGCAGGTGCTGTTGTACGTATGACCGGAAGTGGCATGGGGTGTCCGGACTGGCCCAAGTGTTTCGGCTACCTGATCCCCCCAACCCAGGAAAGTGAGTTGATCTGGACCCCGGGAAAAGCCTATGATAAAGGACAGGTAATCATCAGGGAGGAGAGCCTGTGGGTAGCCCAAAAACCATTTGTGTCTGAATCCAACTTTAATGCTGCAAACTGGGCAGCATACGACAAGCATGACTATGCTGTATTTAATGCGTTTCATACCTGGACCGAGTTCGTTAACCGCCTGCTCGGCGCTTTAGCTGGTCTGGCTACTCTAATTCTCGCCATAAGCTCCTTTGGCTATTGGAAGGAACAAAAAAGGATCACCATACTGTCAATAATAGTCGTTTTCGCTATGGGATTTCAGGCATGGCTTGGCGCCACGGTAGTATATTCGGTCCTTGCGCCGGTAAAAATTACGACCCATATGCTGATGGCCCTGGTAATTGTAGCACTGCTGCTTTACCTGATACATAAAACCGGCAAGGCCAATATAAAAGACAAGCCCAGTCGGTTGTTGCGAAATCTCATGCCAGTAGCCCTGGCAATGACCCTGATCCAGGTAATCCTGGGAACCCAGGTACGACAATTTGTAGACGAGCAAATCAAACAGGTAGGGGATGTGGCCAAAGAACTTTGGCTGGCTGACCCTAGCCTTCAATTTTATATTCACAGATCTTTTTCTATAGCCGTCCTTTTGCTGAATGCCTATCTACTATACCGTATTTACAGCAATAAACTGGGATACACCAAGATAAACTGGGTTATGGGATTGCTGCTGGTTGAAGTGGTCACCGGAATGTTAATGTATTATGCTGATTTTCCGTTCAGCAGCCAGCCGTTGCACCTTTTCCTTGCTACCTTGCTCTTTGGGGTACAGTTCTTCCTGCTCCTCGAGGTGGCTGCAGCCACTAAAAAGGTAAAAACTTCGTAATTTTGCCTGTGATCAGCATCGCCATGATATACAAGATCAGAACAATACTGGATACCGAAGAAGACATTTTCAGGGATATTGAGATCGAAGGATCAAATACCCTGGAGGATCTTCACAATACCATTACCCAGGCTTTTGGATTTCTGGGCAATGAAATGGCCTCGTTTTATACCTGTGATGATCGCTGGAACCAGGAAGATGAAATTCCGCTCTTCAACGTGGGAGAAGAAGAATCGGAAGTTCGGCTTATGAATGAAACCCTGCTTCAGGACATCCTTACGGAGAATAACCCCAGGCTCATTTATGTATATG
>JABDRK010000131.1 GCA_013041785.1 Eudoraea sp. | reverse complement strand
GTGCTGCCCAGTACGGACTGGATTTTGATTCTTACAGCTCATCTGCGGCCTTCCTGGATTATGACCTGGATGGGGACCTCGACCTCTATCTCCTGAACCATGCTGTGCATACAGAGGAATCTTTTGGAAAGGTCGATTTACGCTACAAAAGGAATAATCAAACCGGGGATAAATTACTCCGCAATGACGGAGGAACATTTACTGAAGTAAGCGAGGAGGCGGGAATTTACGGTGGCATCAATGGATATGGCCTTGGAGTTGCGGTATCCGATTTCAACCAGGATGGCTATCCCGACATCTATGTAGGCAATGATTTCCATGAAGATGATTATTACTACCTGAATAATGGCGACGGGACCTTTACGGAGAGCCTAAAAGATTATTTTGGGCAGGTTACCCGTTTTTCCATGGGAAACGATGTAGCGGATGTAAACCACGATGGCTGGCCAGATATTCTTTCCCTGGATATGCTTCCCGAAGACGAAAAAGTATTGAAATCTTCAGAAGGGGATGACAATATCCAGACCCAGCGCATGCGGATCAATCGGTTTGGATATCATTACCAGTTTACACGCAATATGCTCCATTTAAACAGACCGGGTACATATTTCGCTGAAACCGCCTTGCAAAGTGGAATAGCGGCTACAGACTGGACCTGGAGCGCCCTTTTTGGTGATTATGACCAGGATGGGGAACAGGACCTGTTCGTGTCTAACGGGATCCCAAAACGGCCTAATGATCTGGATTTTATCAAGTTTGTCTCGGATGAACAGATCAAGAAAAAAATAAGCAACACCAAGCTGGTAGACCAGGAAGCGCTGGAACTTATGCCCACCGGTGCTGTACACAACTATTATTTTAAGGGCAACGGTGCTAACTTTAAGGACCTTTCAGAAACCATGTTGCGAAAAGATACCCTCATCTCAGGAGCAACTGCCTATGCCGACCTGGATGCAGATGGTGATCTGGATTTGGTGACCAACAACCTGAACAGGGAAGTGACCTTGTATGTTAACCAAACTAACGAAAAGGCGAATTATCTGAAACTAAAATTTCAATATCCGTCACCCAATACCCAGGGGATAGGGACTAAAGTATTTTCCTATCACAACGGGTCCCTGCAATACAAGGAGTTGTATACCGTCCGGGGATTCCAGGCTTCTTCTGAACCTTTATTGCATTTTGGCTACGGCCAAACGGAAACCATTGACTCTCTCAAAATAATATGGCCAGATAAAAGCTATCAAATCCTGAGTGATATCCCTGCAAATCAGACCTTAACCATAAAGCCGGATAATGCTAAACCTTTTGATTACGCTTCTCTGCAACCAAAATCAGCCAAAATTTTCAAAATAGTAGATGATAATCTCGGAATCGATTTTGAGCATGTCGAAGACAACTATGTGGATTTCAATCGTCAAAAGCTGATCCCTTATCAAATTTCAGACCGGGGGCCTGCATTGGCCATAGGTGATCTGAATACGGATGGCAGGCAGGATATATATTTCGGTGGATCCAAATTTATCCCCGCACAGGTCTATTTGCAGACTGATACTACCTATATTCAGATGCCGTATACAGCAATAACCAAGGATTCCATTTTCGAAGAAGTCAGTGCGGTGATTGAAGATTTTAATAGGGACGGTAAATCCGATCTTTTTCTGGGCACTGGCGGAGGTGATTTTTTCAATCAAAGCAAACCGCTTTTAGACCGCTACTTTGTGCAAAAGGACAGCACTTTTGAGCAGGCCTCATTGCCGGATTATTACGAGCACGCCGCCGTAGTGCGGCCACACGATATTGACGACGATGGCGATCTTGATCTTTTTGTTGGCAATTATACGCGTTCCAATGATTTTGGCAAGGTCCCTCCCTCCTATATCCTGCAAAACGATAAAGGGACCTTCACTTTAATGGAATCCAGGGAATTGGAAAATCTGGGAATGCTAACAGATGCTAGCTGGACAGACCTGGACGGAGATGGAAAAAAGGAATTGGTTGTGGTGGGCGAATGGATGGCTCCCAGGGCCTTTTCAAATGATAAAGGGAGATTATCTGAGATCGATCTTGACGAGAGGGCATCCGGCTTGTGGCAAACGGTTCTCGCGCATGATTTAGATGGGGACGGGGATCAGGATTTAGTACTTGGAAACTGGGGGACTAACAGCAAGTTCCGGGCTTCTGAAGACAAGCCTCTCAAAATGTATTATGGTGATTTTGATTCCAATGGCAGTACAGAAACCCTGGTGGCGCTACCCAAAGATGGCAAGTATTATCCTATCGAAGGCCTGGACGGGCTTTCAGGACAATTAGAAAGCCTGCGGAAAAAGTTTAACACCTATCGCAGCATGGCGGGAAAACCCATAGAAGAAATCCTGGATAAAAATGTCCTGAATAAGGGAAGCCTTTACGAAGTTAATGAACTTCGTTCCGGGGTGTTGATAAA
>JABDRK010000059.1 GCA_013041785.1 Eudoraea sp. | reverse complement strand
ACAGGGATAATTTCCTGGTGATGGATATACCGGCATTACTTAAGGCACATTTCAAATTAGAGATTCAGGAAGTGGTACCTCTGGAAGGGTATGGCAGTTCTAATTATCGGGTGGATACGGGAAATGGTCAGTTCGTTTTAAAGCGTTACAGGGATGACGATGACAGACGTCGATTACTGGAAACCGAAAGCAAGGTATTAAAAGAGCTTAGTGGGCTCAAATATGATTTTCCCGATGAAGTGGATACCATTTTCCTTCCAAACAAAAACGCTGATAATGAGGTTCTAAGACTACATCGGTATCTTCAGGGAGAATTCCTGGCCCAGGTATCCCATACCACAGCTTTGTTGCATTCTTTTGGTCGGTTTTTGGGACAGATGGATCGCAAGATGGCCAAGGTAGATGCCCATAAAATCGGGGCGCGGGAAATATCATGGGACCTTCGTTATTTTCTCCGCAACCAGGAATTACAGTCCTGTATTCCTGCTCCGGAAGACCGGCGTATTGTGGATTACTTTTTCCTGCAGTATGAAGAACATATTAGCCCCATCAGGCATAAGCTTCGCAAATCCCTGATCCACAACGATGCCAATGATTGGAATGTACTCACCCGTGACGGGAAGGTATCCGGGATCATCGATTTTGGAGATATGTGTTACAGCTGGCTGATCAATGAACTGGGAGTGGCTGTCACCTACGTAATGATGGGGAAAGAGGAACCCCTGGAAGCAGCCATGGCCGTAATACAGGGGTATCACGGAGTGTATCCATTGGAAGAGCAGGAACTGGACCTCTTGTATTATCTTGTGGGGGCCCGGCTCTGCACCAGTGTATGCAATTCGGCTTACAGCAAATTGCAAATTCCGGATTCGTCTTACATAACCATTAGTGAAAAGCCCGCCTGGTCCCTGCTCAGGAAGTGGCTTTCAATTAATCCAATTAAAGCCACAAATAAATTCCGGGAAGCAGCCGGCTTTAAACCCATAAAATATCCCGAAGCAGCTAAGCAAAAAAAAGACGGAATGAAGTATTAAGCAAGTCCCTATCCCTCAGTTATACAGACCCTATTCAAATGTATCGCTCGGCATTTCAATATATGTATGATACAGAAGGGAATACCTACCTGGATGCGTATAACAATATTATGATTGTGGGACACTGTCATCCCTCTGTGGTAAGAGCGGGTCAGCGCACTATGGCGCGCCTAAACACAAATACCCGATATCTATATGAAGAGATATTGTCCTATTCAGAAAGACTTCTGGAGACTTTTCCCAGGGAACTCAACAAAGTGTTCCTGGTAAATTCCGGGAGTGCTGCCAGTGATTTAGCCCTTAGATTGGCTAAATGTCATGCAGCTAAGGAAAAAATTGCCGTATTGGAGCATGGATACCATGGAAATACACAAACCGGAATCCGGGTAAGTCACTATAAATATGCCGCAGACGGCGGCGGCGGCAAGGACCCTAATGTAATCCAACTCCCTCTTCCCCAGGTATATGGATCAAATTTAACCGACGACGGAACAGCGGGGACCTATTTTGCAAACGAGGCTCTTAGGCTTTTGGTCCCTGAAGAACACAAGGTAGCTGCATTTATTGCCGAACCCATCGTTGGGTGTGGTGGACAAGTGCCGCTGCCTAAAGGATATCTGCGTAGTATTTATCAGGAAATCAGAAAACAGGGAGGTGTTTGTATTAGTGATGAGACCCAGGTAGGATTTGGTCGACTCGGAGAGCATTTCTGGGGATTTGAAGCCTACGGGGTTGTACCGGATCTCGTTGTCCTTGGTAAACCCATGGGGAACGGACATCCGATTGGTGCGGTGGTAACCACTGAAGCTATTGCCAGAAGTTTTGAAAGTGGACCAGAATTTTTCAGTTCCTTCGGGGGCAATCCCGTTTCATGTGCCATAGCCGAAGCCGTACTTGAGGTAATTCAGCATGAAGGTTTACAAGAGCACGCCCGAATGGTCGGGGATTATCTAAAAAACAGATTATTAGCGCTTCAGAAGGAGTTTCCTGTGATAGCAGATGTGCGCGGCAGCGGGCTTTTCCTCGGTGTGGAAATCAGGACAGCGGATGGTAGTCCTGGTACTGAAATAGCCAAAGAAATTAAGAACCAACTCCGACACATGCACATTCTTGTGAGTACGGACGGTCCATACGACCAAGTTCTAAAAATTAAACCTCCACTAACGTTTGCCAACCGTGATGCCGACCAGCTGTGCAGGGCTATAAAAGTCATTCTTGAACAGGATAATTATGATTTGGCAAAAAAAAAGTAACTTTACCCTGCACCAATCTTGTTATGAATGTCTAAAAAGCTAAGGATAAATATTGGCATTGCGCTTTTGCGCATTTTTGCCTCCGCCATGATGATGGTTCATGGCTTTTCAAAACTTCAAAAACTATTAAACTCGGACTTCCAGTTTGCCAATCCCGTAGGACTTGGAGAAACACCCTCTTTATTCCTGACTGTTATCGGGGAATTCGTTTGTCCCATTTTTATAATTATTGGATTCAAAACGCGCTGGGCTGCCGCGATTACGGCTGTCACAATGGGAGTTGCCGGTTTCATTCATCACCGGGCGGATCCTTTTTCGGATAAAGAACTGGCTTTAGTTTATTTTGTAGTATTCCTGGCAATTGCCCTAATTGGTCCCGGAAAATACAGCGTCGATAAAACGGCCCTATAAGATCTTGGCAAGCAGCTCCTTTAATAATTCACTATGGGGCAGGTTGCTTGCCCCAACACCTTTGCCCTTTAAGTCGAGTTCCCTCAGTATGGCTATAATCTGGCTGGCTCTCTTCATGGGATAGTTACGCGCAGCTGTTTGAAATTCCCCAACGAAATATGGATTAATTCGCAAAGCACTGGCTACGTTTTTTGGAGAATGGTCTTTTAAGCCATGGTATTGAAGCAATTGAGAAAAAAATGTGTTCAATAAAGTTACAGTAACTACAAATGGGTTATCCTTGGGGTTCCTGATGAAATAGTTAATAATCTGGGTAGCCTTTTTTACATCTTTTTCTCCTATCGCCTTTTTTAATTCAAAATTGTTATAGTCCTTGCTAATACCAATATGTTGTTCAATGTGCTCCGGCGTAATTTGTGTATTCTTTGGGAGCACAAGTTTTAACTTTTCCAGTTCATTATTAATTCTGCTAAGGTCCGTTCCCAGAAACTCCACCAACAATACTGCTGCTTTATGTGAAATGGTGTACCCCTGCCCTTTTAATATTTTGCGAATCCATTCTGTTACCTGATTCTCATAAAGTTTCTTACTCTCAAAAAGGACTGCGTTAGCTGAAAGCAGTGATTTATACAGTTTCTTTCGTTTGTCGAGTTTCTTGTATTTGTAACAGATTACCAGCACCGTGGAAGGCTGGGGATTTTCAACATAGTTAACCAATTGTTCTATGCTTCTGGACAGTTGTTGTGCCTCCTTTATAATGACCACCTGTCGCTCAGACATCATTGGATATCTTTTTGCCTGGGTCAGGATATCTTCGATGGAAACTTCCTTTCCGTATAAGACAATTTGATTGAATCCCTTTTCAGCTTCGGTCAGCACCGTATCTGCAATGAAATTGGCAATTCGATCAATATAATAGGGCTCTTCTCCCATCAGGAAATATAGGGGCCTGGGATTCCCTTTCTTGATCTCCTCCACAATGTATTTTACTTCATCCATCCGAAAATTTTCCTCACTTTTGCAAGTATGCAGCCCTTAGGATTTCCCCAATATAATTTCCGATTTAAAAGTAGGGAAAATACACGCTATATCTTTGACGTAATTCGTAAAAAATTCGTGGTTTTACAACCCGAAGAATGGGTAAGGCAACATGTCATTCAATATCTCCTGCATGATAAAGGATATCCCATGAGCCTGATCAATGTTGAGAAAACTATCCGCATGCATGGCATTAATAAACGATACGACCTTGTAGTCTTTTCACCCCAGGGTGAGATTGTCTTGTTAGTAGAATGCAAGGCTCCAAAAATACCAATTACCCAGGCGACATTTGATCAGATAGCACGATACAATATGGCTTTGAAAGCGCGGTTTTTGCTGGTGACCAATGGTTTGGAAATCTACTGTTGTCAGATGGATCCTATAGAAGAAAAATATGCTTTTTTAACTCAAGTTCCTGATTTTAGCCGTTAATTTGCAACCGTTTTGAAGCTGGCAATTGTAATACTAAACTGGAATGGACAAACACTGCTGGAACGCTACCTACCCGGAGTGTTGCAGTATTCGGAAGGTGCGCAGGTTTGTGTTGCCGACAATGCTTCTACGGATGATTCTGTGGCCTATTTGCAGGAACATTTTCCTCAGGTAACCCTGATTCAGAACCCTGAGAATTGGGGATTTGCCAAGGGGTACAATGAGGCTTTAAAGTCCATAGAGGCAGATATCTACTGCTTATTAAATTCGGATGTGGAAGTAAGCCCGAATTGGCTGGAGGCGATAATACGTACGTTTAAAGAAAATCCTGAGATTGCCATAATACAGCCAAAAATCCTGGATCTCCTTAAAAGGGATTATTTTGAATATGCCGGTGCTGCCGGAGGATTCCTGGATCAATTGGGATATCCCTTTTGTAGGGGGCGTATCTTTCAATCTCTGGAAAGAGATGAGGGCCAGTACAACCAACCTACAGAAATTTTTTGGGCTACCGGCGCCTGTATGTTTATCCGTCGGGAAGTGTTTGAAGAATTGGGTGGTTTTGATGAGGATTATTTTGCCCATCAGGAAGAGGTTGACCTCTGTTGGCGAGCGCACAACAAGGGGTATAAAGTGTATTATGTACCCGATTCACACGTCTTTCACCTGGGAGGATCCACCCTGAGTAACATGAACCCCAAAAAGACCTATCTGAATTTTCGAAATTCTCTGTTCTCAATCACCAAGAACTTGCCCCGTAAAGTGGCCTTTGCCATTATCCTCTGCAGACTTGTGCTTGACGGAATTGCTGCACTGAGGTTTGTTGTGCAGCTAAAATTCAATCACTGCTTTGCCATTTTACGGGCACATTTAAGCTTTTACAGGCAGTTCCGTAAAATGTATAAAAAACGGGAAAAAACAGATTTTGTATCAAAGTACTATGAAACAAAATCCATAGTATGGTCTTATTACGTAAATAACCTTAGGAGATTTGATGATTTAGTAAAACATTAACTAATTTTGAATAATCGGCGGAAGGCGATTCCATAATTTTGTTAATAACAATTATCAAGGTTTCATTTTATCACTTATAAAATCTAAGCATTTGTACATTATGAAAAGACTATTAGTATTAGGAAGCATGGGGGTGTTGGTTTTACTTTCATCCTGTGTTTCACAGAAAAAATACGCAGAGTTAGAGACCAAGCAAAAAGAAACACAAGATCTACTTAACTCGGCAACTGTCAAATTAAATAGCTGTCTTGAAGAAAAAGCGACAGCTACAGCACGACTGCAAACACTCGAAGACCAGAATGCCTTCCTGAAAGCGAACAATCAGGAACTCATCAACAATATGGGCGACCTCACCACCTTAACTACAAAAGGAGCTGAGAACCTTGAGAAGTCTCTTGAAAGCTTACAGGAAAAAGACCTTACCATCCGTAAATTACAGGATGCCATTACCCGGCGTGATTCTGTTAACCTTGCCTTGGTGCAAAGCCTCAAAGGTGTTTTGGGCAACCTGGATGATGAAGACATTGAAATCAGCGTAGAAAAAGGAGTAGTATTCGTTTCTATCTCAGACAAATTGTTGTTCAGAAGCGGAAGTTACACAGTTACCAACGCAGCCAAGCAAGTCCTTGGAAAGGTAGCCCAGGTAGTGAACAACAAACCTGATTTTGAATTTATGGTAGAGGGACATACAGACAATGTGCCTTACCGAAGCGGTGTACTTCTGGACAACTGGGACCTCAGTGCGAAAAGAGCTACTTCAGTGGTTCGAATCCTACAGAACGATTTTAAGGTGGATCCTGCCCGTATGACTGCGGCTGGAAGAAGTTATTATATTCCGTTAACCGACAACGACTCTGCCACCAACCGGGCCAAAAACCGAAGGACACGAATCGTTGTATTACCGAAGCTTGATCAATTCTATTCAATGATTGAAGAAGGTATGAAAGACCCTGCTATCAACGACTAATAGCATTCCCTATAACTTATAAAACCGCGGCTATTTGCTGCGGTTTTTTTGTTACAAAATATCCAGTGAACCCTTGCCCTCACGAAGTATTTCGGCTTCACCGGAAGAAAGGTCGATTATCGTAGAAGGGATATTACCACCATATCCGCCATTCACCACCACATCCACAAGATCCTTCCATTTCTCATAGATCAATTCCGGATCGGTGGTGTATTCCAGCAAATCATCTTCATCCTTAATTGATGTGGAAACAATGGGGTTTCCCAGCACCCTGACCAGCTCCTGGGCTGTTTTGTGATCCGGAACCCGAATCCCCACGGTCTTCTTTTTCTTGAAATCCTTGGGAAGATTCCTGTTTCCCGGAAGCACAAAGGTGTATGGTCCGGGCAGTGCCCTTTTTAACAGTTTGAAGGTTGTAGAATCTATCTGCTTCACATAATCCGAAAGGTTACTCAGGTCAGCACATACAAAAGACCAGTTTACCTTATCCAGTTTAACCTCTTTGATTCTTGCGAGACGCTGCAAAGCTTTGGAATTGGTAATGTCACAACCCAATCCATAAACGGTATCCGTGGGGTAGATCACAAGGCCGCCTTTTCTTAAGGCATTTACTACCTTTTCAATCGCCCTTGGGTTGGGATTCTCTTCATAGATGCGAATAAATTCTGCTGCCATAAGTGTCTGTAAGGTACAATTGTTACGTTCACCGCTTTACCTCAATTTACGATTTTTCCCTAAAAATATGGATGGCTCCTTTCATAAGAGCTGTTGTCCGAATATCGTATGTTATTTCTGCAACACTTCCAGTTTGGCAAATCGCAAAAGCAATTTTTTTACATCCCCGCGTTCAAACTTTACCTCGGCTTTCTTGTCTTCCCCCTTACCTTCAATTTTTATAACCGTACCCTTTCCAAAACGGGAATGGTTAACCACGGCACCTTCGCTCAAATTCAGGTTTATCTCACCGGCGTTACCCACAGGGGTTCCC
>JABDRK010000054.1 GCA_013041785.1 Eudoraea sp. | reverse complement strand
AAACTATCGCTCGAGTAGTAGTGGTGCCCCCTGATGAAGATGGACTGATCTGTCTGGACCAGTTTGAAAAGTGCATTCGGGAATACGAATCTGCCCCGATCAAGATCGCTGCCGTTACCGCCGCTTCGAACGTGACCGGAATCTGTACGCCCTACCACGAAATCGCCCGCCTGATCCACCGGTACAACGGTCTCTGCTTTGTGGATTTTGCCTGTTCGGCCCCCTACGTGAATATGGATATGCACCCGGAAGATCCCGAAGCCCACCTTGACGCCATCTATTTTTCCCCCCATAAATTCCTGGGTGGCCCCGGATCCAGTGGGGTGCTCCTTTTTCACAACGACCTATACCACAACAAGGTACCTGACAACCCCGGTGGGGGTACTGTAAGCTGGACAAACCCCTGGGGAAACCATAAATATATAGACGACATCGAAACCCGGGAAGACGGGGGCACCCCTGCCTTCCTGCAAACCATACGCATAGCCCTGGCCATCCGGCTGAAAGAGGAAATGGGAGTTGCCAACATACTGGAAAGGGAACACCAGCTTATAAAACGGGTTTTCGACCGCCTGTCTGAGCACCCGGGGATCAACATCCTGGCACCCCAGCACAAGGACCGCCTGGGTTGTTTTTCCTTCTACATTGACGATCTGCATTTTAATCTGGCTGTCAAACTACTAAACGATCGGTATGGAATCCAGACACGCGGAGGTTGTTCCTGTGCGGGTACCTATGGCCACTACCTGCTACACGTGGATGAGGAAATGTCCCGGAGCATCACCTGCGAAATAGACGAGGGCGACCTGTCACACAAACCGGGATGGATCCGAATGTCTATACATCCCACCAATACCATGGCAGAAATCGATGTCATCTGTAAGGCTATTCAGGAAATCGCTGAAAACCACAAGGAATGGGCTAAGGATTACCGATATGATCCGAAATCCAACGAATTCATCCACAGATCCAATGGTAAAGACGAGCTAAATCAAATGCGTTCTTTCTTCACACTTAGCTGAAACCAGGCTTAAGGGTATCTATTAATTTGAATCATATCCCGGCATATTTATTTTTTTTTTAGTTTAGCAGCAAACAACCTTGCCGCTAAATCAGTTTACAATCCATGATTGGGAAACTATTGGCGTTACTTTCCTTTTTTAACTCTTCCCCTTTATCCAGAGGGAACTCTTTAATCCTACATAAAGTTTAATCATGAAAAAACTCGTGTTCAATTACCTGTTTTTAATTCTTGCGATTCACTACAATATGCAAGGTCAGGACTATATCAATTCTGAAGAATCCAACCCCGTGAAGATGGGCTGGATGCAGGGCTTTCCCCCGTCTCAGGATAAGGTAGTCTCGGCAATAAACGGCAGTTTTTTTAAGTTCCCCGCATTGCGCTACAGTGTATGCCATATGCGGGAATTCATGCCCACAACGGAAGTAAAATCGGCTACAGCCAACCGTTATACATTTAAAGTCCGACTTGATAATGCCATTGACAAGGTCACTTTCCTGCCGACCAACAGTTCCAAACCCATGACCTGGCAGGAGTCTCTTGCTAAAAACTACACAGATGGCATGCTCATCCTGCACAAAGGAAGAATTGTCTATGAAAAGTATTTTGGGGAACTAAAACCCGATGGGCTACATGCTGCCATGTCTGTCAGCAAAACATTTACGGGGACATTGGGAGGCTTGCTGGTCGCCGAAGGCGTATTGGATGAGAATAAAACAGGAGCGGATTATGTGCCGGAACTAAAGGGATCAGCTTTTGGCGATGCCACCATTAGGCAAATCCTGGACATGACCACCGCATTAAAATACAGTGAGGATTATTCAAATCCCAAAGCCGAGATCTGGGCTTTTTCTGCGGCTGGTAATCCCTTCCCCAAACCAAAATCTTATACCGGCCCCAATAATTACTACGACTATCTAAAAACCGTTCAAAAAGAAGGCACCCATGGGGAGCTGTTTGGTTACAAAACAGTCAACACCGATGTAATGGGCTGGATCGTTTCCAAAGTTACCGGTAAATCCATTCCGGAATTACTTTCAGAAAGGATCTGGAAACCTCTGGGGACGCATTTTGATGGCTACTTTCAGATTGATGGGGCGGGTATTGCTTTTGCCGGTGGTGGATTTAGCGCCAACATGAGGGATATGGCCATGTTTGGAGAAATGGTCCGTAATAAAGGGAAATTCAATAAGAAACAGATATTGCCAGTATCCCTGATAGAAGACATTATGAGAGGAGGGAGCCCGGAAGCTTTTAGTAAATCGGTTTATGCCTCACTGAAGCACTGGAGCTACCGCAATATGTGGTGGCATACGCACAATGAGCATGGTGCTTTTGCTGCGCGGGGTGTGCATGGACAAACAATTTATATAGATCCCGCGGCAGAAATGGTTATCGTCAGGTTCGCTTCCCATCCGGAGGCTAAAAATTCCAAAATTGATCCCACATCGCTACCCGCCTATCATGCGGTAGCAAAATATTTGATTAGCAAATGACGATCAACATAGGTGTTTTCAAAAAGTACATTATAGCTGCATCTATGCTTTTTCTATGTTTTCCTTGTGCTATTGGTCAATCAGATACCGTAGTTTTCAATAACGGAAATAAAGTCATTGGAGAAATTAAGAATATGAACAAAGGAGTGCTTGAAATCGATGCTCCCTATGGGGATGAGAATTTCAAAATCAAATGGTCCGAAATCAAGGAGATTTATACCCATTCCCAATTTGTAGTCAGCATTAAGGGTGAAATCTACCGGGGGAGACTGGCCTCCATTTCGGATCAACAAATAAAGATATTTGACAAGGACTCCGTCTTTATTACCTGTACACGGGATGATATCGTGTATTTGAATCCATTTAAAAAGGGCTTTTCCGATCGTTTCGGGGCTATGGTGGAGGCCGGGTTTAACATGGCAAAAGCCCAGAATTTACGTCAATTCTCTTTACGGAGCTCGGTTAGCTATAAAACCGATAAATGGACGGCCGATGCATCCTACAACATCATCAGGTCCAGCCAGGATAATGTAGAATCGATTAAGCGTACCGATGGCCTGTTGAATTACCGACGGATCCTGCCTAAAAACTGGTATCTCATTGGTACCATCGCTACCCTATCCAACACGGAACAACTCATTGACTTAAGGGCCAATTCACAACTGGGTATTGGTAAATTTATCATCAGTTCAAATAAGGCGTACTGGGGGGTAAAGGCAGGTACCAACAACAACCTCGAGCACTTTATCAATGAAACAACTAGTCGCAACACCTGGGAAGCCTACCTGGGAACCGAAGTGAATTTCTACAATACGGGTGATCTCAACCTCTCCTTTCTGTATATGGGGTATTCAGGACTAACAGATAAGGGTCGGTATCGGGCAGACGTTAATTTTGATGCCAAATACGACCTTCCCCTGGACTTCTTTATCCGAACGGGGGTTACCTTTAATTATGATAACCAACCTGCAGAAAACGCCAGCGAAACGGATTATATCCTAAGAACGGGCATCGGATGGGAATGGT
>JABDRK010000007.1 GCA_013041785.1 Eudoraea sp. | reverse complement strand
CAATTGATCAGCATCATTAAAATTGCCTGCCCCCTCCAATGCCCGAATCAATTCATTTAAAATGTCTTTGGTTTGCGGCTTCCATTGTTTTTTGGCTGCTTTTTCATCATACTGTAAAGGAGCTTCGAAAAAGAAACGGCCCATGGTCCATAAATCGGACGGAAAATTAGCCCTTTCACGAATCAGCAGCAGGACCTTTTTGATATGGTCAGAACCCCATTTTTCCAGCGAGACCCCCACAGTAGCAGTACTTGCTGTAAAATCCTGATGGAGATCTTCAAGCGAACGATTTTGCAAATACTGATGATTATACCAAATGGTTTTATCGGGATCAAATCTGGCGCCTGATTTGTGTACGCGCTCCAGGCTAAAGTTTTGTGTGAGTTCCTTCAGGGAAAAGATTTCCTGCTCCGTTCCGGGATTCCACCCCAGCAAAGCGAGGAAATTTACAACGGCTTCCGGGTAATAACCGGCTTCTCTGTAGCCTTTGGCATTCTCCCAGGCTAGCGGATATACCGGAAAGCCGCCTTTTTCGCCATCCCGCTTACTGAGCTTCCCTTTGCCTGTGGGTTTCATGATTAGTGGCAGATGCGCAAAAACAGGGGGCTCCCATCCAAATACCTGGTAAAGTTGTACGTGGAGCGCAAGCGAAGGAAGCCACTCTTCTCCCCGGATCACATGGGAAATTTCCATAAGGTGATCGTCTACAATATTGGCCAGGTGATATGTGGGCATTCCATCACTTTTAAACAGCACCTTGTCATCCAGGGTATTGGTATCTATGGATATTTCTCCACGGATCACATCATTTAAGACCACGGTTTCATCCTGAGGACTGAGGAAGCGGATAACATAGGGATCACCCTTATCAATTCTTGCCTGGGTTTCTTCAGAAGACAACACCAGGGAATTGTCAAGCTTCAAACGGTTGTGCCAGTTATAAATAAAGGTTTTTCCCGCTGCTTCATGTGCTTTGCGATGCTGGTCCAGGCTATCCGGGGTATCAAAGGCATAATATCCTTTGCCGTTAGCTACGAGTTCCGCAGCATATTTTTGATAGATATCCTTGCGTTCACTTTGCCTGTACGGCCCATAGCCTTTGTCTTTATCGGGGCCTTCATCATAAGGAATCCCGCACCAGTTGAGTGAATCTACAATATATTGCTCCGCGCCAGCCACGTAGCGGCTTTGGTCTGTGTCTTCTATTCGAAGCACAAAACTTCCGTTGTGTTTTTTGGCATATAGATAATTGAAGAGGGCAGTACGCACGCCTCCGATGTGGAGGGGTCCTGTGGGGCTTGGCGCAAATCGAACCCTAACCTGTTCGCTCATAGGAAATATCTCTTAGACCACAAATATAGGGCTATTGCGTGCAGTAAGAAAGCCGGTAATCAGGCTTCTTTCATGTATTCAGGAATACGGGGATTCATCACCCGAAACCACAAGAGCGGTAAGAAAGACATAACCATGGAGGTGGGATAGCCGAACGGCATTTGGGGGGATTCCTCATGACAATCCAATAGCTGGTATTTCTTGGAGGATTTGTAGTGATGGTCACTATGCCGGGTAAGTTCATAAAGGACAATTCGCCCTATAATATGGTTGCTGTTCCAGGAGTGAATTTCCCGTACCCGCTCATAACGCCCTGAAGGCATTTTTTTGCGTAACAACCCATAATGTTCAATGTAGTTAACGGTTTCAAGTAGAAGAAAGCCCACAATACCAGCACCTAATACAAAACCGACCGCAACCAGACCAAACAGGAAATAAATGGCAACAAGAAACGCAGCTTCCAGAACGAGATACCAGAACATGTCGTTTTTGATGGAAAAGAATCCACGCCCCTGCTGGCGTAGCAATTTGCGCTGTATGCGCCAGGCGTTAACGTACTGCCTGAAAACCGAAGTAAACCAAAACGAATATACCGTTTGGTTTAACTTGGCTGTTGCCGGATCTTCCCTGGTAGCGGCATGCATATGGTGGCCAAAATTATGCTCAATATAAAAA
>JABDRK010000419.1 GCA_013041785.1 Eudoraea sp. | reverse complement strand
GTAGTTATTCCCCACCACATAGAGCGTAAAGTCGTAATCCAGGCTGTTAAGTCCGGCTTGTTCAAATAAATCCAGGGATTTCAAACCGTAATCCAGCCCCTTTTCAAATTTCCCCTGCTTCCATAGTAGATTACTAAGGTCGCTATGGGCAGTAGCCTGTCCGTGAGTGTCCTCGTTTGATTCCGAAATTTTAAGGGCTTCCAGGGCATAGTCCGCTGCTGTGCCCAGCTCGCCCCTGCGTTCATAAACATATCCTATCTGAGTAAGGAGAAAGGGCAGGTCTTGCCTGGCCACCATTGAACGAGCCGTTTTTAAGACATAAAGGGCAGAATCGAGTTGTTCCATACGAAGCAATACAGCACCCAGGGTTGCTTTAAAACGACCCTCCCAAAGTGTATCCTGAAGCCTGGCAGCCTTCTCAATCCCCTGAAGCGTATAATCCCTGGAAAGATTAAGGTTACGGGTATGCCAGTAATAGGCGAGGTCATTTAGGATTTCCAATTGGGTTTGTTCGGATCGAACGGATTTGTAAGCCAGTGCCAAAGTGTCCAGGTAGGAGGCGCCAAAATTATCCGTATGAACAAACACTTTGTTGTAGGAAACCTCCGGATTATAGGTGATGATCTGGGCATGTAAAGGGGTATTGCCCACTAGGGTGAGGGCAACAACAAGGGCAGTCACCAGGACACGGTTTGTCATTTCAGGTCGGTTGCCTCATTCAAAATGAGGATAGGTAAGATACATAAATTTTCCGGCTTTATTATTCGCTAAGTAAAACAGGCAATTCGGACAATAAAAAGGCACATCCGTCCTATTGGGTTTCCGAATTTCATTTTAATGGGATTACTTGATACTCCTGACCCTAGGCTCTATGTACTCCTTTAATCAATTATATGAAAGCATGGCCCATCTTATTTCTCTTTCTACTCTGCACGGTAGTTTCCTGCAGACAGGAAACCCAGAATGCCAGGAACGGTCAGGAAGCAGAAATATCGCAAAAGGTCGGCATATGGATCGACAGTTGCTGGAACCAACAAAGTTTTAAGGTATTGGAAGAGCTTACTGCACCGCAATTCACACGTTATATGAACGGGGTTAAGGTGGCCCAGGGTCCTACCGAAATGGAAGCGCACTTAAACTTGTTCTTTACCGCATTTCCCGATCTAAAGATCAGTACAGACGATATCCATTATAAAGACCGTATGGTTTTCCTCCTCTGGAATGCCAAGGGAACCAATACCGGGGTTTTCGGGGAGGTACAGCCCACGGGGAAAAAAGTCAATATTAACGGACTTTCACATCTCAGTTTTGATAAAAATGGGAAAATAAGTAAGGAAGTGCTCTACTACAACGAGCTGGAACTGCTTCAACAATTGGGGTATACCCTAATACCTCCAAATTTGGAATAATCAACTCTAAATATTAATACTTAATCAAAATCAATAACGATGAGAAAACTACGAATGAAAACACTAGCCCTAACACTGCTTTTAATGCTGCCTGTCCTGGTTTCAGCTCAGGAAGACAATAAATCCCAGGCCTACTGGGTCCATGAGGACGTCGTAAAACCTGGAATGGCAGGAGAATACGAAAGTGTATGTCAGGAATTGCTTGGGCATTTGAAAACCCACAACATACAAGGTACGGGTTGGATTACCACCAGCACAGCAGATTCGCGATACCTTTTTGTTAGTCCTATTAGCGATATGTCTGATGTGGGGAAATCCCCCTTTCCGGAACTGGCTGAAAAAATGGGGGCCGATGAGATGGGGGCTCTATTTGGGAAAATGGACAAATGTTACGATGTTGAACACGACTATGTTATTCACCTCGATAAAGAACTCTCTTATATGCCCGCTGGGATTACGCAGACCCCTGAAGGCCAGAACTACCGTAAATTCCATTACCTGTATGTAACTCCATCAAACCGGGCTGCGGTTAATGAAAAAATGAAGGCACTAAAAGATATGTTTGCCTCCAAAGGATCCAAGGTGGATTACCGCGTGTATAAAAGCGGTTTTGGAACCCGTGGGGAATTCTTAATGGTCGCCGTTGCCGCCAAAGATCCGGTCGATTATGCGCAAAAAGGCGCTGCAAACCAGGAACTCATGGGGGAAGACGGACAAAAAATGATGAGTGAATTATGGGAAAATCTCCTCAAATATGAAGAGATCGTAGGCCAAATGCGTCCGGATATGGCATATTCCCCATCCAACTAAACCAACACAGCCCGGGGTGCCCTTAAGTGCTCCGGGTTAAATATCTAACACATTTAAAATCACAATACCTATGAAAAATTTATTATTTGTCGCACTCTGCGCTACCCTGCTGATCGGGTGTCAGCCACAGGGTGCAGAACGCTTCAGTACAACCGGACCTGAAATTGATTTGGTAAAAGCCCTGATTGCCGATTATGAAACGGGTAACTGGGAAGCCTGGAACGCTAAATTTGCCGATACGGTAAAAGTTTATCACAACAATTGGAATACCCCAGTTACGGCAAAAGAGGCGCAGGAAAACCATCAGCAAGCCCTTACCCAGGTGAGTGAATACAAATTCCGGGACGAACCACTGTTCCTTGAAAAAATTATTGATGACGACGGGGAGACCTGGGTGAATTTCTGGGGTGTTTGGGAAGGCACCTTAAGGAGCAATGGTGAAGTAATACAACTCCCTGTACATCTTACCTTGCAAGTCGCCGACGGTAAAATTGTGGAAGAGCACGGGTTTTGGGATAATGCCATAACCC
>JABDRK010000414.1 GCA_013041785.1 Eudoraea sp. | reverse complement strand
CTTCCAGGGCCTCTTCGGCAAAGGACGGGGCAATGACCACTTCGCAGAACAGCTTATGGATTTCGTTGGCTGTGGATAGATCGATTTCGGTATTGCTGATGAGAATGCCTCCGAATGCAGAAACAGGATCCCCGGCAAGTGCATCCACATAGGCCCGGTGAATGGTTTCCCGTTGCGCAATCCCACAGGCATTGTTGTGCTTCAGAATAGCAAAGGTTGGTGCTTCCCCCTGGAATTCGGACATCAGGTTAACCGCCGCATCAATGTCCAACAAATTGTTATAACTTAATTCTTTTCCATGTAGTTTCTCGAACATGCCGTCCAGATCCCCGAAAAAATAACCTTTTTGATGTGGATTTTCGCCATACCTCAGAATTTTTCCCTGGGTTTCACTGATTTTAAGCACCGCCAGCTCATGGCCACTATTGAAGTAATTAAAAATGGCGGTGTCGTAATGAGAGGATACGTTAAATGCCCTGGCAGCAAATTGCTTTCTGTCCTGCAGTGTTGATTCACCAGCTTGATTCTGTAAAAGTTCAAGGAAGTCTCCGTAATCATCCCGGGAAGAGACACACCAAACGTCACGGTAGTTTTTGGCCGCTGCCCGGATCAGGGAAATCCCTCCAATATCGATTTTTTCAATGATTTCCTGTTCTGAAGCCCCGCTTGCTACGGTCTTTTCAAAAGGATATAAATCCACGATTACGATATCGAGTTGAGGTATTTCATATTCTTCCAATTGAGCAACATCACCGGCATTGTCCTGTCTGTTGAGAATGCCACCAAATACTTTCGGATGCAGTGTTTTGACCCGGCCTCCCAGTATAGAAGGATAGCTGGTTACACTTTCCACCGGAATAACTTCGATTCCAAGTTCGTGAATAAAGGCTTCCGTACCCCCTGTGGAATACAGGGTAACACCCAGATCGTTTAGTTTTCTGACAATAGGTTCCAGGCCCTCTTTGTGGAATACGGAAATTAGTGCGGAAGATGCTTTTTTCAGGATGCTCATCGTATTGAAATTCAAGTTTGATAAAGCATCAAAATTAGGCTTTTTTAGCGGGAGTTAATCCCACAGGTTATTAACAAAACCAGGGAAGTTTTAAAGAATTTTAGAAACCTCGGCATTCACGAATTCCAGGAATTCTTCATCCGCTTTGGTAAAGGGATCTATGGTCTTGGAGTCTATATCAATCTGACCGATATTTTCCCCGTCCTTGAAGAGTGGAACTACAATTTCGGACTTAACCGTAATACTACAGGCGATGTAGTTGTCCTGAGCACTAACATCGGGAACCACAAAGTTCTGATTGCTCACTGCAACCTGACCGCAAATACCCTTTCCAAACGGGATTGTGGTATGGTCTGTAGGCTCTCCGGCAAAAGGACCCAGTTTCAATTCCTCTTTGTCACCGTTTCGAAAATAAAATCCTACCCAGTCGTAATAAGGGATTGTATCGCGAAGAAGCCTGCAAACTTCTTCTAATCTTGTTTCTACACTATTGGAATGGTCGCCTAAAATGGCCGTTACCTTATTGGAGAGCGCACTGAACATACAGGTGATTTTTGGCAAATTTAATGTAAAATACTAAAGGGGGTCCATTCGTAAAAATGGCAATAAAAAAACCGCCCTTAGAGGCGGTTTTTATTTTTATATATCAGGCTCCTGATTACATCATTCCAGGCATACCTCCGCCACCCATTGGAGGTGCAGGTGGTGTATCCTCTTTAATGTCAGTCAGGGCACATTCGGTTGTCAGGATCATCCCGGCTACAGAAGCAGCATTTTCCAAGGCAATACGAGTTACCTTTTTAGGATCGATAATCCCTGCTTCCATCATGTCGGCATACTTTTCTGACTTGGCGTCGTAACCAAAATCTCCTTTTCCTTCATGGACTTTGGCAACAACCACAGAACCTTCACCTCCCGCATTTTCTACTATGGTACGAAGTGGTGATTCCACAGCCCGCTCAACAATCTGCAGCCCTGTTGCCTCATCTGCATTTTCGGTAGCTACCTTGCTCAGCACTTTCTGGGCTCTAACCAGAGCAACTCCACCTCCGGCAACAATACCTTCCTCAACGGCAGCCCGAGTTGCGTGAAGCGCATCATCCACACGGTCTTTCTTTTCTTTCATTTCCACCTCGGATGCAGCTCCAACGTAAAGTACAGCTACACCACCAGAAAGCTTGGCCAGCCTTTCCTGCAATTTCTCACGATCGTAGTCAGAGCTTGTGGTCTCAATTTGAGATTTGATCTGATTTACCCGTGTTTTGATGTTTTTGGCAGCTCCGGATCCGTTTACAATAGTGGTATTGTCCTTGTCAATAGTGATCTTTTCGCAAGTACCCAGCATGTCTATCGAAGTATTTTCGAGAGAGAATCCGCGTTCTTCACTAATCACGGTTCCGTTGGTAAGGATGGCGATATCTTCTAACATCGCTTTTCTTCTATCCCCAAAACCGGGAGCTTTAACCGCGGCAATTTTAAGGGAACCACGTAATTTATTCACTACCAGAGTGGCCAGGGCCTCCCCGTCAACATCCTCGGCGATAATCAACAGGGGCTTACCAGACTGGGCCACAGGCTCCAGTACCGGAAGCAGGTCTTTCATGGTAGAGATCTTTTTATCGAACAACAAAATGTAAGGGCTGTCCAGGTCGGCGATCATTTTTTCTGAATCTGTCACGAAATAAGGAGAAAGGTAGCCTCTGTCAAATTGCATCCCTTCAACCACATCCACATAGGTGTCTGTTCCTTTGGCTTCCTCAACGGTTATGACACCTTCTTTACCAACTTTCTCGAAAGCTTCGGAAATCAGTTCACCAATGGTCAAATCATTATTCGAGGAGATCGAAGCCACCTGCTTAATTTTTTCCGAAGAATCCCCAACTTTTTTGGCTTGCTTGGCCAGGTTTGCCACAATGGCTTCAACTGCCTTATCGATTCCGCGTTTAAGATCCATTGGATTGGCACCCGCGGCTACATTTTTCAAGCCTTCCTTTACGATGGCTTGTGCCAGTACCGTAGCTGTTGTGGTTCCATCACCTGCAAGATCATTGGTTTTGGATGCCACTTCTTTTACCATCTGTGCCCCCAAATTCTCCAGGGCATCTTCCAATTCTATTTCTTTCGCCACGGTAACCCCGTCCTTGGTTACCTGAGGAGCGCCAAATGTTTTGCTAACGATTACGTTTCGTCCCTTGGGACCCAGGGTAACTTTTACTGCATTGGCAAGGGCATCCACACCTCTTTTAAGGCCGTCCCTTGCATCAATATCAAATTGTATATCTTTTGCCATTTTTATAGTCGTTTTTAGTTGTTAGACAATTGCCAGGATATCACTTTCGCGCATCATCAGATAGTCTGTGCCCTCAAGCTTGAGTTCAGTACCGGAATATTTACCGTACAGCACGGTATCGCCTACCTTAACCGTTATTTTTTCATCCTTGGTTCCTGGTCCCACAGCTACTACTTTTCCTTTTTGAGGTTTTTCTTTTGCGGTATCCGGAATATAGATACCGGAAGCGGTTTTGGTTTCCGCTGCCATAGGTTCGATAAGAACCCTATCTGCCAATGGTTTGATGTTCACTTTAGCCATATTCGTATTTTTAAATTTAAAAATTCACGATTCTATAGTCAGAAATTATGCCATGGTATAAAAACTGACATATTGTTAAATAAAAATGCCAGCTTGTCACTAAAGCCGGCATTTTTTATGATTTGATCCAATGCGATTTACTGAATGGTATCTACAGGATTCACTCCCTGGGATGCAGGCACTTCTTCTGGAATTTCTTCAGGAACCGTTTCCGGGACCGTGGTTTCTATATCATCGCCCTGAAGGAG
>JABDRK010000402.1 GCA_013041785.1 Eudoraea sp. | reverse complement strand
ATCTTGTAGTTGAAGATACACACCATAAAGCACAGATGAGCACGGTGCTGATGATAGATATCAGTCACAGTATGATCTTATATGGTGAAGATCGGATTACCCCGGCAAAAAAAGTGGCGATGGCACTGGCCGAGTTAATAACGACAAGATATCCCAAAGACACCCTGGACGTGCTGGTATTCGGCAATGATGCCTGGCCCATAGCCATAAAAGACCTGCCTTATCTAAAAGTGGGACCTTACCATACCAATACGGTGGCGGGTTTACAACTCGCCATGGATATACTCAGGCGCAAAAGGAATACCAACAAACAAATATTTATGATTACCGATGGGAAACCCAGCTGTTTGCGGCTTCCTGATGGGAATTACTATAAAAACAGCGTGGGCCTGGATGACTATATCGTAGAGAAATGCTACAATATGGCCCGACAGGCGCGCAAATTGCATATCCCCATTACCACCTTTATGATCGCCCAGGATCCTTACCTCATGCAGTTTATTCGGCATTTTACGGAAGCAAACAAGGGCAAGGCCTTTTTCACGGGATTGCAAGGCCTTGGGGAAATGATTTTTGAAGATTACGAACTAAACCGAAAAAGAAGACTTCGGGGATAAACAGGTTCCCGGGAAAAGTTTAAGATACTATGGCAATAAATCCACAAAAGATAAAAACCCTGGGGCAGTTAAAGGCTGCAGGGTACCAGAGTAAATCCATTAAAGACGAGCTACGTGAAAACCTGCGGGAAAAGATCAAACAGGGCAAAACGGTCTTCGAAGGGGTTTGGGGCTATGAAGATTCGGTTATCCCCGAATTGGAACGCGCCATCCTCTCCCGTCACAATATCAACCTCCTTGGTCTCCGGGGGCAAGCCAAAACCCGACTGGCACGCCTCATGGTTAACTTACTGGACGAATGGATCCCCGTAATTGCGGGCTCTGAGATCAATGATGATCCCCTTAGGCCCATTTCTCGTTACAGCAAAGAATTACTAGCTCAAAAAGGGGATGAAACACCGGTCTCCTGGCTGCATCGTGATGAGCGGTTTTATGAAAAACTGGCCACGCCGGATGTGACTGTGGCCGACCTTATCGGCGATGTAGATCCCATCAAGGCGGCAAACCTGAAACTTTCTTATGCCGATGAACGCGTAATCCATTTTGGGATGATCCCTCGCGCAAACCGCTGTATTTTCGTAATTAATGAATTACCGGATTTGCAGGCGCGAATACAGGTATCCCTCTTCAATATCCTGCAGGAGGGAGACATACAGATCCGGGGATTTAAGCTTAGGCTGCCCCTGGATGTGCAATTTGTATTCACGGCAAACCCTGAAGACTATACCAATCGCGGAAGTATTGTAACCCCACTTAAAGATCGTATCGGGTCCCAGATCCTTACGCATTATCCGGAGGAAATCCCCACTGCGAGAAGGATCACAGAACAGGAAGCGCAGTTAGACGAGCGTCAAACCGCAGCTGTTCACGTCCCGGAACTGGCAAAAGATCTTTTGGAGCAAATCAGTTTTGAAGCCCGAAAGAGTGAATATGTGGATATTAAAAGCGGGGTAAGTGCCCGAACCAGTATCACCGCTTATGAAAATCTGCTCAGCACTGCGGAACGCAGACTCCTTAACTCCGGGGAAGACAAGAGCACAATCCGATTGAGTGATTTTATGGGGGTGATCCCGGCAATCACCGGGAAGATCGAGTTGGTGTATGAAGGAGAGCAGGAAGGGGCAGATACTGTTGCTATTCGTTTGCTTGAGGAAGCCATAAAAACATTATTCCCGGATTATTTCCCCGGGATAAAAAAATTGGAGCATAAGGATGAAGATAGTCCTTATGACGAATTAATCAACTGGTTTTTCAATGGGGAAGGTTTTGAGTTGGTGGATGAAGCCAATGAAGAAGAGTATACCCAACAATTAGATGGGATTCGTCCACTAAAGGCTCTGTTAAAAAAATACCAGCCCGACATACCTGTGCAGGATCGGTATTTTCTCATGGAGTTTCTGCTCTGGGGCCTGGTGGTTCATAAAAAACTCAGTAAACACCGTTTTACCCAGGGGTACCAGTTCAAAGATCTTTACGGCAGCTACATAAGCAAGTTATAATATAAAAGCCCCGGTTTTCCCGGGGCTTTTCATCGCCATAACACAAGGGATTCTGGTTATTGCCAGGAATCGATGTTTTCGTTGATATTGTCAAAGTTATAAGGTCCTATTTCCCGTCGCCTGTGGGTAAATGTCAGCAGGGTAAGGAATATCAAAAGGAGCTGTAAGGATAAAACCGTGATGCCCATGGCCTGGAAGCTATCCGGGAGCAGGTACGCATCAAATTGAGATGCGTTGAGTAAGACATAAGCCGTATCTGATGCCTTGAAAATATAGACCAGCAAAATAGCATACAAGCCGTACTCTACATTGCGCATTTGAGGATCCACGTATTCTGATTCTGAGATCTTAAACCAAATCACATACAGGTAAAGAAAATGGACCAGAGACAGTAATGGAAAAATGTAATTATCCACTTTAAATAAGTAAAAGCGATCTGTGTAAAGGCCGTAAAAGTTAAGCACAATTAGTGCCGGCAATACAATCAGACTCAGGATAATGCAGGTTTTCCAGTTAATCATTCTCAGCAAATAGCTCATCTATCTGAAATCGGGGGTTTTGGGACTTTTTACTCCATATAGAACGGCCTGGCTAAATGCTTATTTCAATAATTTCGATGAACCGTTCCCAATGTTGAGAAGGTCAGGAATTATGTGGTGAAATGGTAAAATTAAGGAGGATGAAAATGCATTTCATCGAGTAGAGAGAAACTTTACTCCCTTCGTTTTAAAGGATAGCTTTTAAAATGCGTGAGACTTCGCCATACCCATTCCAGTGGCCCATAATAAAAATGCTTCAACCACCAACGACTGATTAGCATTTGGAAGATGATCAGGCCGATAGCGATAAGAAAGGTGTAGCGATTGGGTATGCTGGCCAGGTACCCCAAACCCCAGCCAAAGAACAGGAAGGTTCCCAGGATGCTTTGAAATACATAATTTGTCAATGCTGTTCGCCCGTAAGCTGCGAAACTCCCTAGCAAGCGTTGCCCTTTTACTTTTATATAGAGATATACGAAAAGCGCCATGAGCATAAAGGTCATGCCCAGGTTAACCAGATCGAGACCGGTGAGACCAATCATGGCCAGCCAATTGTCAAATTTTACTTCCGGACCTAATTGGGAAAAGGAAAAGAAAGTGACCACTATCCCCAGGGCAAAAATACCCAGGGAGCCATAGAGGATATCCCTCATTAGGGGCCATTTATCCTTATAATTAGCAAAGAATTTAATTCGCCCCGCATAAAGACCAAGTAGAAAGAACGCAAAGGTTAGGTACCCTCGGGAGAATATCCCCAGTTGAAAATCCATTTTCATGAGCTGCCCTTCAAGGGCATTGGAATGCATCACTTCCGCTATCGACCCTGATTTTAAAAGTTCAAAATAGGCAACGATTTCAGGGCTGTTGGGTTCAAATCCACCAGACATGAACAGATTGTCTCCCCCTGTGATCATAAATACGACATAGCGCCCCAACCCCAGAAAAAGGACCGCCGCAACGCCAAGCACCCATGGATTTCGCACCTTATAAAAGGGTACAAGGAAGACCCCCAGAAGGGCGTAAATAGTCAGGATGTCACCTCGATAGAACATATGGTGCAGGTAACCTATTACAAACAACAGTGCCAGCCGCCATAGGAAACGCCAGCGAAAATCCTGTCCCTTATGATGTGCGCTGTCCATTTGTATAAAGAAACTAAGACCAAACAGGAAAGAGAATAGCGCAAAGAATTTACCCCTCAAAAAAATCATAATAAAGCCGTCTACTACATAATCCAGAACCCCGATGTGGGTAGCATCCAGGGCACCCTCAGGGGTAGGGGCTGCGATATAATTTTCGACCATATGGACTATGACAATGCCTGCAAGTGAAAACCCCCTTAGGGCATCTATGATCTCTATGCGTTTTTTGGCTTGTGTTGTCGAGCTCATAGCGTGACTAAGGTGTTTAGAAATGAGTATAAAGGATTAGCAAAATTGTTACAGGAAAGAGGAATAGTAACTAAAACAAGCCTGTACTTGAATACCGGCTATTCCTTATTCAGGACAACCAATGCTTGCTATCTGCAATTTTGGCTACAAGAACCAGAAGGATTCCGATAATAACAACAATCAGCGGAATAACCAGCCCCATTAATGAACCAAAGATTTCGTAAGCATCCGTTGCAAAAATGTTATACCCTGTCTGTGCAACAATCCCCAACAAGGAGATAAGCAACAACGGCCGGGCCCATCTTTTTCGGATTAACAGGGCGATACAACCCAATAG
>JABDRK010000394.1 GCA_013041785.1 Eudoraea sp. | reverse complement strand
AACCAATACCTTTGCCTTTAACGCGGGACTTATCTATCGGATCGGGGAAGACCGGCCCTTTGTGGTCCGGGAAAAAGCAGATAAAAAGGATTTTCAGGGACCATTACGCTACAACCTGGCCTTTCGTTCGGGCATTAATGAAAGTGATGAGATCGGTTCCGGCCAGTACCCCTTTTATATCTTTTCTGCCTATGTGGATAAACGCTTTAACCGGAAAAGTGCCCTTCAACTGGGGGTTGATATGTTTTTCTCGAATTTCCTGAAAGAACTTATCCGGTTTCAGGCCATTTCCTTTCCGGAACTTGAGGTATCCGAAGATGACGATTATAAACGGGTCGGGTTGTTTTTAGGTCATGAACTTTTTGTAAATAAAATAAGTGTGATTACCCAGCTGGGTTACTATATATATTACCCTTTTGATTTTGAGGGCCGGGTGTACAACCGCATAGGTATAAAACGCTATTTCGGTTCCAGGTGGTATGGTGCCATCACGCTAAAATCGCACGCTGCTGCTGCTGAGGCTATCGAATTTGGAGTGGGAATACGGCTATAATAATGAATATAAAAAATACATACAAAATTCTTTTCCTGCTGGGGATAATCCTCTTGGGCTGTCGTGGTGAAAATGCACTCGACTGTTTCCAGGCCAGCGGTGACCTGGTCCGGGATGAGGTAGTGGTACCAAGTTTTACAGGGATCACCGTATTTGAAAATGTGACCCTGGTGTTAAGGCAGGGTGATGAACAAAGGGTCGAGATAGAAACCGGGGAATATCTAAGGCCTGAAGTACGTGCAGAAGTAGAAGGGGAAACCCTGCTGCTGAAAGACACTAATGACTGTAACTTCTTCCGTGAATACGGGACTACCATCGTTTATGTAACCGCCCCAAATATTGAAGTCATCCGCAGCAGTACTGGCTTTCCTATTCGCAGTGATGGAATATTGGGTTATAATTCCCTATCATTGGTCTCAGAAAGTTTCAACAATCCGGAAGCCGAGACTACAGATGGTTCCTTTGAGCTGGAGCTGGCCACTCAGAACCTGAATATTGTTTCCAATGGTATAGCTTATTTCCAGTTAAGCGGTACAACGCAAAACCTGGGCATTACCATTGCCGCAGGAGATAGTCGGGTTGAGGCTGAAAACCTGCTGGCAGAATCCGTTAGCCTTAACCACAGGGGTACGAATGACATTCGGATCAACCCACAACAGTCTTTGACCGGGGTGATTCGGGGTACCGGAGATGTGGTAAGTTTCAATCGTCCGCCAAACCTGGATATTGAAGAACTATACCGGGGAAGGCTCATCTTCAGGGATTAACAGGATGTTTATGCGTTGGGAACTGCCAGGATTTAGCTTTATTAAACAATGGTTACGGCAACGAAAGTCAAAGCCAGTTTCAAAGGTCATTCCGCCTGAATTTATCAGAATGGATGCAGCTCTCCATGAACTTGCAGAACAACAAAGGATTCCCGGGATGGCAATCGCCATTTTCAAAAATGAGGAGATTTTCATGCTCCAGGGCTACGGCTATGCCGATCTAAAGAAGAAGACACTGATAGATCCTGCTAAAACCCTGTTCCGCACTGCCAGCGTATCCAAACCTATTGCCGCTACAGCATTAGCCAATTTGGTGGCTGAGGGGCGTATAGACCTGGATGCCTCTTATTACGATTACGTTCCTTATTACCCAAAAAAGGATTACGATTTTACTATCAGGCAGCTTGCGGCACATACCGCGGGGATTCGTGCATATCAGGGAAAAGAATACGCCCTGAACAGGCCAATGAGCATCAAAGACAGCCTCAAGGTATTTCAGGAAGATCCCCTGGTTTTTCCTCCGGGTTCAGATTATCTGTATAACAGTTTTGATTGGGTCATGCTTTCCCTGGCCATGGAAGAAGTAACAGGCGTCTCGTTTGAAAGTTATGTAAAACATACGGTATTGGACCCGCTAGGCATGAAAAACACCATGCCGGAGGCACCGGATATAAGCAAAAAGAATCAGGC
>JABDRK010000315.1 GCA_013041785.1 Eudoraea sp. | reverse complement strand
TAGTTGCTCTTACCTTCTGTATCGATCGTTGAGACCTTTTCCGGCACGAATCATAGGAAGTATTTTTGCAAGTCGGGACTTTTTGGTTTTTCCCTGTTTCGCTTCATGGATATACGTACAGTACTCCCTCTGCTTTCCTGGGGATAGTCCTTCAAACTCTTGTTTGATCTCCAAATCAGATTGCAGTGCTGTTTTAAGGAGTTCCGGTAAGACTTCTGGTTTTTTTCGCTCGGGTTTAACTTCCAGGCCCTTCTTCTGGTTTTCCAAAGCTTCTTTGGCATAGGCCAAAACCGAAGTGACATCAATATCATCGTTACGGGTAAATTTCCAATGCCGCATGGCTTTGGTTTTCCCTTCCTGGGCATTTTCAAGTACGCTTAGGGGGTCAGTCAGAAAAACACCATTGAAAAACCAGATCCCAAAATGGTGCTTGAAGGCCATAATGCCCAGTACATTCTTCCTGTTGAATGTATAAACCGGAGCACCCCATTTTAGTTCTTCTTGCAGCTCTGTTTTCAGCACAATTTCCCGAAGTCGCCGAATACCATCCCGGTAGGGTTGTTCCCGTTCAAAGAACGCCTCTATTTTTTCAGCACTCATGTTTTAAGGTTTCTCTCAGCAGTAAGTTCGCAAATTTTCACAATAGTTTCTACTGCTTTTTGCATGCTTTCAACAGGAACGTATTCATATTTACCGTGGAAATTATGGCCTCCCGCAAAAACATTCGGGCAGGGAAGGCCCATATAACTCAACTGTGAACCATCTGTGCCGCCCCGTATGGGTTTGATTATGGGCGTGATCCCGAGTGACTTCATCGCTTCTTCTGCAATGTCTACGATATGCATTACCGGAACCACCTTTTCTTTCATGTTGTAATACTGGTCCTCAATTTTAACCGACAGGCCTTCAGGGATTCGCTTGTTGATTTGCTGCGCGATTTGTTCCACCTTGTTTTTCCTGGCCTCAAAAAGATCACGATCGTGATCCCGTATAATCATTTCCAGTTCTGCATGCTCTATGGAACCGCTTATTTTGTGAACGTGGAAAAATCCTTCTCTATCTACAGTATGTTCGGGTACCTCCTCTTTTGGAAGCCCCTCCATGAATTCCTGAAGCAGTCCAATGGCATTTACCAATTTGTCTTTGGCATATCCCGGATGTACACTTTTTCCTTTGGCTGATATCACCGCGCTGGCGGCATTGAAATTTTCATATTCGAGTTCCCCGATCTGGCTTCCATCCATGGTATACGCCCAGTCGGCCCCAAACTTTTCCACATCAAAATGATGTGCCCCACGCCCGATTTCTTCATCCGGAGTAAAACCTATGCGAATCTTACCGTGTTTGATTTCCGGGTGCTGGATCAGGTATTCCATGGCGCTGATTATCTCTGCGATACCTGCTTTGTCATCAGCGCCCAGCAGGGTAGTCCCATCGGTAACAATCAGGGTTTGCCCGTGATAAAGATCCAAATCTTCAAATTCTTTTGGGGAAAGGACAACCCCTTTTTCGGCGTTCAGGATAATGTCTTTTCCGTCGTATTGCTCGATAATTTTGGGATTTACGTCAGTTCCTGAAAAATCGGGAGTGGTGTCGAAATGGGAGATAAACCCAATAGTGGGAACTTCTTTTTCTGTATTTGCCGGAAGGGTAGCCATGATATAGGATTTTTCATCAATCTCCACCTCTTCTAACCCGATTTCTTTGAGCTCTGCAACAAGTTTATGTGCCAGATCCCATTGTTTTTGCGTGCTGGGAGTTGCGTCTGAATAGGGATCACTTTGGGTGTCAATTTTGACATACTTTAAAAATCGGTCAACAAGTCCTTGCATGCTTATGAATTTTAGATAAATGTACTGTTATTTTATGTGCTATCTTGTAGGTGAGTTAAAAGATAATACATGCGAATTAAGGGATCAACTATTCTCCTGCTGGGATTGCTATTTGCCCAGGTGAATTTTGCGCAGATGGCAGATTGTACACTCGGGCTGGGCGGAAAAGATACCGAGGTCATCATCAAGGTTTTCCATCTCAATGAGGAACAAAAATCGCAGTTAGATATGTGGGTGGCTGAATACCAGCTGTCTTCGCGATTGATACAGGAAGAAGTTGATCAGCTATTGGAGTCACATCCTCAAAAAACCCCTGAAGATTTAGAGAAGTTGGCAGTGAAATACAATACATTGAAAACGAAACTCTTCAATATCTCAAGAGCATATGATCAGCAGTTGATCGCCTTATTTGATCAACGGCAATACGGAGTATACCTGGAATTGTGCAATGAAGTAAACCGCAAGCCCATCTCAAAGTCCGCCAACGAACATTAAGGGTCGAACTTCTAAAAAACGATTATTTATTTGAATAGAAAGGAGGGATGAAGTTCGTATTTTTGTCTAAACAAAAATCCTCCATGTACAAGTCCCTCATCAGACCCCTGCTGTTCCTGTTTGATCCGGAACAGATACATCATTTTTCTTTCGCGACCATTAAGCTCCTTTCTAAACTGGGATTGTCCTCATGGATTCGGAGGATCTATATGATTGAAGATAAGCGACTGGAGCGTCAGGTCTTTGGGCTTACTTTTAAAAATCCGGTAGGTCTGGCAGCGGGTTTTGACAAGGACGCCAAACTATATAATGAATTGTCCGACTTTGGTTTTGGATTTATTGAAATCGGGACGCTGACCCCAAAACCCCAGCAAGGGAATCCTAAAAAACGATTGTTCCGATTGAAGGCAGACAAGGCCATTATCAATCGTATGGGTTTTAATAACCAGGGGGTAATGGAAGCCGTGGACCACCTTAAAAAGCGCCATAGGGTATTGATAGGGGGAAATATTGGAAAAAACAAGATTACGCCCAATAAGGAGGCAGTCAAAGATTATTTAATCTGTCTGGACGCCCTATTCGAGCATGTAGACTATTTTGTAGTTAATGTAAGTTCACCCAATACGCCTGGATTACGTGAATTGCAGGACAAGGAACCGCTTACCGCCCTGTTACAGGAATTGAAAAAGGAAAATAGCAAGTTGGCCGGGAATAAAGGCATAAAGGAAAAACCCATTTTATTGAAAATTGCGCCTGATCTCAATGAGTCACAGCTACTGGAAATCATTGCTATAGTTGAATTATCAAAAATAGAAGGGGTCATCGCCACCAATACCACAATTGATCGTAAGGGCTTGAAATCGGATTTGTTATTGACCGAGGAACAGGGCGGACTCAGCGGAAAACCCCTGACTAATCGCAGTACCGAGGTGATCAGATTTCTCTCTCAAAACAGCCAGCAGGCCTTTCCCATTATTGGGGTAGGGGGCATTCACAGCGCTGAGGATGCTATAGAAAAGCTTGAAGCCGGGGCGACATTAGTTCAGCTTTGGACCGGTTTTGTGTATGAAGGTCCGGGACTGGTAAAACGGATTAATAAGGCGGTTCTTAAATCGAATTAATACAAATTTAAATGCCGATACTTCCAACTTACTATTTGGGATTTAGAAATATGATTAGAGATTAATGTTCGAGTCAGAGGTAGTTAAAATCATAGAATGTCCAAGGGATGCCATGCAGGGCATTAAAACTTTTATTCCTACCGAAGAAAAAGTAAAGTACCTGCAGTCGCTCTTGAATTGTGGTTTCCATACCCTGGATTTTGGTAGTTTCGTATCTCCGCGTGCCATTCCGCAAATGGCCGATACTGCCGATGTACTTCAGGGTCTGGACCTTTCCGAATCCAAAACAAAATTACTGGCCATAGTAGCCAATGTAAGAGGGGCCAGGGATGCTTCTCAATTTGATGCCATCAATTACCTGGGGTATCCCTTTTCGATCTCCGAGAATTTCCAGATGAGGAACACCCATAAGACCATAGCCCAATCCATTGAAATTTTAGACGCCATCCTTGAATTAGGACATAAAACAAAACAAGGAAGTGGTTACCTATATTTCCATGGGTTTTGGAAATCCCTATGGCGACCCCTGGAGCGTGGAAATTGTTGGGGAATGGACTGAAAAACTCGCCGGAATGGGTGTTAAAATCCTATCCCTCTCCGATACGGTAGGGACATCTACTCCGGAAGTTATCAGTCAGCTTTTTAGCGAGCTGATCCCCCGCTATCCGGACATTGAATTTGGAGCTCATCTACACACTACACCTGCGACCTGGCATGAGAAAGTTGAGGCAGCTTTTACGGGAGGATGCAGGCGCTTTGACGGGGCTA
>JABDRK010000365.1 GCA_013041785.1 Eudoraea sp. | reverse complement strand
GTTCCATAATGCACAACCAGGGATATTATGGATTCGGGGACACTCAGTTTCAAAGGGTTATCAATAATTTGAAGCCGTTATTTACTAATTTCAATCCGGTTAGATTAACCAAAAAAGGCAAACAGATCCTGGACGGCCAAACCAGTTATTATGCTGAATTGCGCGATGAATCTGCTTATCTGGGCGGCGCCTTGAAGTATAACTACCTCTACAACACTGAGTCTGACCGTATTCTAAAATTATAGTATGCCGCTCAAGGCTTCTGAACTCATTCTCAACGAAGATCAGAGCATCTACCACCTAAATCTTGTCCCTGAAGACCTTGGTGAAACAGTTATTGTGGTTGGTGACCAGAATCGGGTTCCCAGGGTATCCAAACATTTCGACAGAATAGATATTAAAAAATCCAGGAGGGAATTCGTGACCCATACCGGCTGGTTAAACAACAAACGCATTTCTGTTGTTTCCACAGGGATAGGGGCCGATAATATTGATATTGTCCTGAATGAATTGGATGCTCTGGTCAATATTGATTTTGATTCCAAAAGCGTTAAGGAAGAACTTACCCGGCTTGATATCGTGCGCATCGGAACTTCCGGGGGCATTCAAACAGATATTCCGGTCGATGGCATGGTAGTTAGTGAATACGCAATTGGATTCGATAATGTGCTTCACTTCTATAACAGTGAGCATATTCAACATCCCGAAATGCAGCTGGCCTTTATCGATCATATGGACTGGTCTGTCTACAAGTCGATTCCCTATGTAGTAGCCGCTGATCAAGAGCTCACAGGAAAACTGATGTCTTCCAGGGTGATCCCGGGATTTACCGGTACTAATGTGGGTTTTTATGGCCCTCAGGGACGCAAATTACGTCTGGGACTGGAAGACGAAGCACTCAATCATAAAATGGCTTCATTTGAATTTAACGGACTTAAAATCACCAATCTGGAAATGGAGACCTCTGCCCTGTTTGGATTGGCGAGCCTGATGGGCCACCGTGCTGCATCCATAAATTGCATCCTGGCCAACAGGATTACCGGAGAATTTTCCAAAAATCCGGCCAAAGCGGTAGATAAATTGATTGCCTACGCACTCGAAAAATTAGTCGGCGTATGACTCAAATTCGTATTGCCGGGGTACCGGAACATTTTAACCTCCCCTGGCATATGGGGATTGAAGAAGGGGCTTTTAATGAGCAGGGTATTTCCCTGGAATGGATAGATGTGCCTGAAGGTACCGGGCGCATGTCTGAGCTACTAAGAAAAGGTGATACCGAAATGGCAATTATACTTACCGAAGGTATCGTTAAGAGCATCGCTGCAGGGAATCCGGTTAAAATTGTTCAGGAATACATTGCCTCTCCCCTGCTTTGGGGGGTACATGTGGCCAAAGGCAGCCCCTATTCAGATATTAGCGAATTGGAAGGCGGAAAGGCTGCAATAAGCAGGTATGGAAGTGGAAGCCACTTGATGGCTTATGTGAATGCCCGTAATCAGGGATGGGATACCAAGGACCTGCAATTTGAAGTGGTAAACAACCTGGAAGGTGCCGTTAAAGCCCTTCAAACAGGTTGGGCAGACTATTTCCTTTGGGAACACTTTACAACAAAACCCTTGGTAGATACCCAGGTATTCCGATGGCTGGGAGACTGTCCTACCCCATGGCCGTGTTTTGTTATAGCCGCAAGGGAGGATTTCCTAAATAACAGTCCGGGTACCCTAAGCCAAATCCTGGACATTATCAATGGGTATACCCGGGAATTCAAGGAAATCCCCAGCATCGATCGCACCCTGGCCAATCGGTATAATCAACAACTGGAAGATATCAGGAAATGGCTTTCATTGACCCAATGGAGTCAATCTCAAATTAAACCTGATGTTATTGATAATGTAGTTAATACATTATCGGAGTTAAACCTTTTATCTAATAATATTTCACCAGAAAATATACTTACCAGTCAATAGGTTTTTGTCCGTTCCGGGCTAAAATTTCATTGGTTTTGCTAAAATGTTTGTTACCAAACCACAGTCCCCGGTTAGCACTTAATGGCGAAGGATGACCACTGGTTAGGATGTGGTGTTTTGATTGATCAATAAGCGCTGCTTTTTTTTTGGCGAACCCACCCCACAAAAGGAATACCAGGCCCTCTTTATCCTGGGATAGCTGTTGAATCACTGCGTCTGTAAAAACTTCCCATCCTTTATTTTGATGGCTTCCTGCCTGGCTCGCCCTGACTGTTAGTGTGGCATTGAGAAGAAAAACACCCTGGTCTGCCCAGTGTTCCAGGTTACCGCTTTCGGGATAAGGTTTTCCCAGGTCCTGCGACACTTCCTTAAAGATATTAACCAGGGAAGGTGGGTGTGCAGTTCCATCCTTCACCGAAAAACAAAGTCCGTGTGCCTGTCCGGGACCATGATAAGGATCTTGCCCAATGATAACCACCTTGGTTTTGTCAAAGGGGCTATGGTCAAATGCTGCAAAAATATCTGCCCCTTTCGGATAACAGGTTGCTGATTGATACTCCTTTTTTACAAACTGGATTAATTGTGTGAAATAGGGTTGTTGAAACTCCTCAGAAAGTACCTGTTTCCAACTGGGATGAATCCTTACGTCCATGAATACTTTTCAATCCGAATTAAAAAATAAAAATACGGGAATTAAAGGCGTGGAACAACAGGATTGCCTATATAGTTTAGCGGCCCAATTGTGACAGCTGCTCGTTTACCAAATGATTTTGGGATATTCTATCTTCAAGCTCATCGATATACAAGCGGGAACTTTTGCTACTTAGATATTCGTCGGATTTTAAAGCCCAGGCAAGGGCTTCTTCCAGATTCTCCATTGCCTCATGGACTACGGCTAAATTATGGCATGCCATGGCTCGAAATTTAACTTTGTCGTTGGACAATTCCTTTTTCCAAAGAGATACTGCGCCTTCCCAGTCCTTTTCCTCCACCCTTTCTTTGGCGGAAATGAAATTATCCGTGCCCGCCGCGTGGTAGCTGCGATAAATTGTACTTTTATAAGGTCGTAATCTGGAACCGTAGGCTTCACCGGTAATCCTGCTTTTTA
>JABDRK010000314.1 GCA_013041785.1 Eudoraea sp. | reverse complement strand
TTGTATCCATCACTGGCTTTGCCATTGGCTTGTTCAGCCAGGAAGGCCATAGGATTGCACTCATATAATAACCTGAGCTTACCCTTGCTTGCCTTGCTGCTTCTCGGATATATGTAAATACCCCCTTTGATCATATTCCGGTGAAAATCCGAAACCAGGGAACCGATGTAACGAGAGGTATAAGGCCTGTCTTCTTCTTCCAACTGGCAGTATTTGATATAATCCTTCACCCCCTGGGGAAAGTGGATATAATTTCCTTCATTGACCGAATAAATCCTTCCGGTTTCGGGAAATTCCATTTTGGGATGCGAAAGGTAGAACGTGCCGATGGCAGGGTTAAGGGTAAATCCGTTCACCCCGTGCCCTGTGGTATACACCAACATGGTTGAGGTTCCGTAAACTATGTAGCCTGCTGCTACCTGATTGGTTCCCGGTTGCAGAAAATCATCCAGGGTAACCGGTGACCCTATTGGGGTAACCCTCCTGTAGATGGAAAAAATTGTACCCACGGGGACGTTAACATCTATATTGGCAGACCCGTCCAGGGGATCAATAAGCACTACGTATTTATTCTGATGCTGTTCATCCTGGCTGTTAATGGCAATAAACTCGTCTTCTTCTTCAGAAGCGATACCACACACGATCTCTCGGTTTTTCAGCGTCTGAATAAATTTTTCATTCGCAAGGACATCAAGTTTTTGCTGATCCTCACCCTGAATATTGGTGTCACCCGCTGCCCCCAGGATGTCCACCAACCCGGCTTTGTTTACTTCATGGTTGACCACCTTCGCAGCCAATCTGAGTGCGTTGATCAATTTGGAAAGCTCTCCGGTTGAATACTTAAATGCGGTTTGGTGTTCAATTAAAAACTCGCCTAAAGTCTTATTTTTTTGTTCCATGTGCAGGTCAGGTTAATATGTAAACAAATATCGGGTATTTTGTGATACAATATTTCCAGAGTCCCGTAAAGTATATTTAATATTTAACTTTGTGTTTTATTTGTAACAATGAAATCATTCGTCATCCGTGAAGCGCGCAAAACAGATATGCCCCGCGTTTTGGAACTTATCCGGGAATTGGCTGTTTTTGAAAAAGAACCCGAGGCCGTAGAGGTTACTGCTGCGCAATTGGAAGCGGATGGTTATGGTCCTGAAAAGGCTTTCCACTGTTTGGTTGCAGAGGCAGAAGGTACTGTGGCGGGCATGGCCCTGGTATATCCCAGGTATTCCACCTGGAAGGGTGTAATCCTGCATTTGGAGGATCTGATTGTCACCGAAAACATGCGAGGCCATGGGTTGGGAGCAGCTTTATTGGATGAGGTAGTACGGTACGGAGCGCAATTGGGGGTAAAACGTATTAGCTGGGAGGTGCTCGACTGGAATGAACATGCCATTGAATTCTACAAAGGCAAGGGTGCCCGTCTTTTGAAGGATTGGGATGTAATTCATTTGGATGAGCAGGGGATACAACAATACTTGAAAAACATATGAGAATATATAAATTCGGTGGTGCTTCGGTCAAAGATGCCGATGGCGTGCGAAACCTTTTAGCCGTCCTGAATGAGACCGGACATGATAATACCTTTTTGGTGATCTCCGCCATGGGTAAGACTACCAATGCCATGGAAGCGGTTGTGGATGGGTATTTCCAGGATAAGTCCCTGGTAAAAGGGGCCCTTCAGGAAGTTCGGGAGTTTCATCATCAGATTCTAAAGGAATTATTTCCACAAAAAGAACACCCAGTTTATGGCGAGGTAAAAGGGTTATTTGAAGAAATCAGTGGCTTCCTTGCCTGGAACAAATCCCCAAAATACAATTTTGTCTATGACCAGGTGGTGAGCTATGGAGAGTTACTCTCTTCTACCATTGTGAATGCCTTTTTAAACCTATCCGGGATTCCCAGTGAGTTTCTGGATGTACGCAATTACATTAAGACCGATAGTAATTATCGCGATGTAAAGGTCAACTGGGAAAGGACCCAGGAACGTATTGGAAAGGGCATCAAAAAAGGCAGGTTATATATCACACAGGGATTCCTCGGCAGTGATGACAATAATTTTACCACTACCCTGGGTCGGGAAGGCTCGGATTACACGGCTGCTATCCTGGCCTACTGCCTCAATGCAGAATCCGTGACTATCTGGAAGGATGTCCCCGGGGTCCTGAATGCGGACCCGCGTTATTTTGAGGAAACCCGACTATTGAACCAGATCTCCTATCGGGAGGCAATAGAACTTGCTTTTTACGGAGCTTCCGTGATCCACCCCAAAACATTGCAACCCCTGCAGAGAAAAGAAATCCCGCTTCAGGTGAAATCCTTTCTAAATCCGGGTAATACCGGGACCACTGTAGGAAAAGGGGTAAAAATCGCCCCGGAAATACCCTGTTTTATTGTGAAGAAGAATCAGGTGTTGATGAAGTTGTCCTCGCTCGACTTTTCCTTCATTGTAGAAGACAGTATCGGAGATTTATTTAAACTGCTGCACGATCACAAGATGAAAGTGGATCTTATCCAGAACTCAGCCATCAGTTTCTCGGTATGCATTGATAACACCCTCGGCAGACTCGAGGACTTGCTCGATGTCCTTAAGGGAAAATTTAAAGTAGTCCATTACGAGGGGGTGTCTTTATATACCATTCGACATTTCAATGCAGAAGCCATTGAATCCCTCCAAAATGGGAAAGAGGTATTACTGGAACAGCGAGGTAAGGAAACCGTACAATTGGTAGTTCGCTGATACATTCTTACTGCCAGAGGTGAAAAATGCCAAGGCCCAAAGGGCATTTTCCTATATTTACCACAAGATTCTATATCGACATGTCTTTAGTAACTGGAAAAGAAGTAGCCAAAGCCATAAGCCTGGATAAATACGGGTTTCTGGGAACATTTATGGGCTGGTTTCTGATGCAGATCACCCAAATAACGAGCATAAACCGGTTCTATAAGAAGCATCAACACCTGGAAGCCCAGGAATTCCTGGAAAGTATCCTTGAGCATTATGAGATCAAATTTGAAATTCCGGAGGAAGATTTCAGAAGGCTCCCTAATCAGGGGCCTTATATAACCATAAGCAACCACCCGCTTGGTGGTATTGATGGAATTTTACTGCTCAAACTGATGTTGCAGCGCCGATCAGATTTCAAAGTCATGGCCAATTTTCTCCTGCATCGGGTAGCTCCCCTGATGCCCTTTATCCTTCCTGTAAACCCTTTTGAAGATCGCAAGGATGTTAGGAGCAGTGTGGCAGGTTTTAAAAATGCCTTAGCACACCTTAAAGAAGGACATCCGCTGGGGATATTCCCTGCAGGTGAGGTATCCACCTACAAGGATGGGAAGCTTATTGTAGACAGGCCCTGGGAAGAAGCTGCCATCAAACTCATACGAAAGGCTGAGGTTCCTATTGTCCCTATTTATTTTCATGCACGAAATAGCAAATTGTTCTACAGGTTGTCCAGGATCCACGACATCTTCAGGACTGCCAAGCTGCCCTCTGAGCTTACCACCCAGCGAAACCGGGTAATCCGGGTAAGGATAGGGCAGCCCATTACTGTAAAAACCCAGCAGGAACATCCAAGTCTGGAGGAATTTGCAGACTTGTTAAGAAGGAAGACCTATATGCTTGCCAATGCCTATGAAAAGGAACGTTTGATTGATCAAATCCCATCTACGCTTAAAATACCTAAACCACCAAGGAAGGTGGCATCCGCCGTTCGGACTGAGGTCATAGAAGGAGAAATTGAAAAGCTACGGGAAAAGGGTTGCCGTTTATTGGAGAGCAAAAATTATGAGGTCTTTCTGGCCCAAAAAAAGGATATGCCTTTTATCCTCCAGGAGATTGGGAGGCAGCGGGAAATTACTTTTCGTGCCATTGGAGAAGGGACAAATAAGCCAATAGACCTGGACCGGTTTGATAGTTATTACCACCACCTTTTTCTTTATGATAATCAGGAGAAAGCCATTGTAGGGGCTTATCGGATGGGAATGGGATCTGAAATATTTAAGGAACACGGCATAGATGGGTTCTATCTGCAGGACCTTTTTGGATTTGAACCCGAATTATACGGTATGATGCGTCGGTCCATTGAGATGGGCAGGGCTTATATTATCGAAGAATACCAACAGAAGCCTATGCCCCTGTTTCTGTTATGGAAGGGTATTGTGCATACAACCCTGCGGCACCCGGAGCATAAGTACCTCATTGGCGGGGTGAGCATCAGCAACCAGTTTTCCAATTTTTCGAAGTCGCTCATGATCGAATTTATGAAGTCGAATTATTGGGATCCCTATGTAGCTCAATATGTACGACCGAAAAAAGAGTTTAAGGTGAAGTTGAATGACGCGGACAAGGAATTTATTTTTGATGAAACCAAAGCCGACCTCAATAAGTTTGACCGGCTTATTGACGAGGTTGAACCGGGAAGCCTCAGACTTCCTGTGCTGATCAAGAAGTACATCAAACAGAATGCAAAAGTAGTGGCATTTAATGTAGATCCCCTGTTTAATAATTCGGTAGATGGATTGATGTATATAAAGATTGCGGATCTTCCGGAGAGTACGGTAAAGCCGGTTATGGAAGAATTCCAGGCCGAACTGGAACGCCGGCATATGGAAGGAATCCCTCCTAAGTCCTGAGTTCCTCTTCCATAAGGTATTCACAGAACGCCTTAATCCAACCCCACTTTTTTACTCCGGCGCTCATAGATCACATTGTCGTACCAGACTCCATTCCGTTTTCCTATTTTCTCTCGTCTTCCAATAAGCCGGAAGCCCACCTTTTCATGAAGGCGAATACTAGGTGTATTTTCAGGGAATATGCCTGCCTGCAAAGTCCAGTAACCCTCCAGTTCACTGCTGCTGATCAGCATTTCCATCAGGGCTTTGCCTACACCCCGGCCACGGGCCTGTTCAGAAACATAAACGCTTACCTCAGCAACACCCCCGTACACGCATCTTCCGGAGACTGGTGATAAGGCTACCCAGCCCAACAGTCCATCTGAAGATTCCGCTACAAATCGACACCCCGGGATATGTGCATTATCCCAGTCCGCCTGGGAAGGAGCCGATAATTCAAATGTGGCATACCCCGTGGAAATTCCCTCTGAATAGATCCTGTGCACTTCCGGCCAATCAGCAGGGGTCATTTTTCTAATTTGAAAAGCCGCCATAGGAAATAGAAATAGAGCTCTTTCTGATTAAGTTAATCTATCAACAATCACTGTCCGGTTGATAAGCTGATCTTCAGCCATTACCCTTTGCACAGTCCACGGCATTGACCTAACAGTATTGATTTCCGAGAAATGGTAGTTCGGCGATGCTAATTAATTCCCGCCTTAATTTTCCTCTTAGAACCAGGGTTTTTTGCCCGCCTGATAGGTGTTGTAGAAATCTTCATCTGACTTGGTCAGGTAGATGATGCCTTCGATCAATCCAATCAGTCCGGTTATCCAAACGATAAACACTCCAATACCGATACAACTCAGTACAAAACCTATTAAGGTTACTACCAGGAGTATGATCCCTTCCTTCTGATATCCCAGGACAAACTTATGAATCCCGAGAGACCCCAGGACAATGGCCAAAATACCGGCCAATATTTTTTTATTGTCGCCCCCCGCATCTTTTAGCCCTTCGGAAAATTCCTGAGCGGTTTTTTTGGCTTCCTCTTTAAATTCCCCAGCTTTTTCCTTGGCTTCTTCGGCAGCATCTTTGGCAGCATCTTTGGCATCTTCAAATGCCTCCTTGGCTTTGTCTCCTAAGTCTTTTTTATCGTCTGACATGCTTATAGTTGTTGGTTAAAGTTGTTTAAATGTAATAAATTATTTGCTGTAGGAAAAGGATTTGACTTTGTGATTGAGCAATACCATTGAGGTCAAATCTTCTTAAAGGAAAGCACTGTCAACCGGCTCCCAAAGTTCGATCTTGTTGCCTTCCGGGTCCAGGATCCATCCAAATTTTCCGTACTCGTATTCCTCAATTTCGCCAATTACAGTAACTCCTTCATCTTTTAGTGTTTTCAGGAGTTCTTTGAGATTCTCCACTCTGAAATTCATCATAAACTGTTTTTTACTTGGGGAGAAGTAATCGGTATCTTCTTTAAACGGGCTCCATTGCGTAGAACAGTCTTTGCCTTCAGCGTCTTTCCACCAGAACGTACAGCCATACTGATCCGTATTCAGCCCCAGGTGTGTCCGGTACCAGGATTTAATTTTATCCGGATCTTTTGTTTTAAAAAAGAAGCCGCCCAAACCAGTAACTCTTTTTTTCATGACTACTACCTTTTGATATTTTTCTCGTAGAGCGCAATCCACTCATCCACACTCATTTTACGTACCAGCTCTCCCAGAAGTGCATAGGGGATATCCTTCATATTTTTAAAGCGAATACAACTTTTACCCATGTCCAATTTTCGGGAGCTATGCTTGGGGTATTCCGAGGTAAACCATTCCATCAACTCAGGCTCAGCATAGATACCCATATGATAAAATCCGATATGGTTCTTCTGAGACGCCAAGCTCATAAAAGGCAGGGGCATTTCCGGAGTACAGTGGTATCCACCGGGATAAATCGAATGCGGTACTACATACCCGATCATCCCGTAATTCATCGTTTCTTCAAATCCTTCCGGCAGGTTGTCCAGAATAACTTGTCGCAATTTTGCAACAACTTCCTTTCGTTCAGGAGGCAGTTCTGCCAAGTAGGCTTCTGGTGTTTTTGCTTTTGAAATCATAAGTAACTCATTTCTTAAAGTTAAGAAAATCTGGCACTTACCTTGTCGAGGATGGTTTGGGCCAGTTTTACCTTGCTTTCCTTACTCCACCCGGCGACATGTGGGGTGAGCAGTACATTTTCAGCAGCTATGAGATATTGAAATGCTTCAGGCAGCTCGCCTTTTGAAAAAAGGCTTTCAAATGAGGTTTTTTCATATTCCAGCACATCCAGTCCGGCCCCGAGAATTTTCCCCGATTTAAGGGCTTTCACAAGATCACTGGTGTTGACACATTTACCCCTGGCGGTATTGAGAAACCAAAACGGTTTATGGAACCGGTCAATAAATTCGGTATTGATCATATATTCGGTCAGGGGGGTTTGGGGTACATGTAAACTAAGTACATCCGTTCTTTGTTGCAGTTCCATAATTCCTACCTGCCTGGCGTGCTCGTCTCCAATACCGCCTATAATATCATAGCAGATAACCTCCACACTGAAACCCGCCAATTTTTTGGCAAAGGCCTTACCTGTATTCCCATATCCGATGATGCCTACTGTTCTTCCTTCCAGTTCCTCACCCCGGTTCCCTTCCCGGTCCCAGATTCCCTGTTGAACCTCACCATGTGCCTTGTTGAGTTTGTTGAACAGGGAAAGGATCATTCCCATGGCGTGTTCTCCAACGGCATTCCTGTTTCCTTCGGGGGCCGCAGCCAGGAAAATACCCCGCTCTTTTGCGTAGTCCACGTCGATATTTTCCAAACCTGCTCCAACGCGTCCGATGAATTTCAGATTCGTCGCTTTCTGAAGGAAGGGCTTATCCAGGCTAATACGGCTTCGGATGATTATGCCATCATAAGCAGCTATACGCGATTCGACATCTGCTTTGCCCGATTGATAATCGGCTTCATTCTGGAAACCCAGTTTTTCCAGTCCTTCCCAAAGTAAGGGGTGATTGGTATCTAGATGCAGTACTTTCATTCAGATGCTGGGATAATGGGATTTGGTTTTCTCGTGTAGCACATTCCCGGTATGCTTGGTCGATTTTTTTTCAAACAATAACAGGTGGACTTCTTCTCCATCCTGGGTGGCAGGGCAATGTTCCACTCCTTTAGGAACTACAATAAGTTCCCCTTCCCGGACAATCTCGGTCCGATCCCTGAACTGCATTTGCAAGGTTCCGTTCAGCACAAAAAACAATTCATCTTCTTCTTCGTGCTTGTGCCAGACAAATTCTCCTTTGATTTTGGCCAGCAATACCTGCATATCTTCAATTGCTGCAATCTGGTGGGGATGCCACAGATCCTTGAAAGCGGCCAGTTTTTCCTGAAGGTTAACAGCAGTCATACGTTATCTTTTAGGGTTTCCGGTTGTCCTTTGGCAATAAATTCAAACAAGTCGTCACGGGTATAATGCCCATTGGGATCAAAATCGAGCTTGCTCTGGGTAACCTCATCCAGGTTGAGCGATGCAATCAATACACCGGTCTGATCCCAGAGGGGCCCTTGCAGGATCTTACCCAGGGGGGAAACGATAACGCTTCCTCCACGGCACATGTTTTCTGTATCATCCTGTAATAAGTCCAAGTAGGCTTCAGGATACATGGACCTGGTAAAATACTGGTTACAACCCAGGACAAAACATCGGCCTTCCAGGGCAATATGCTGCAGGCTTGCGGTCCATTCCGGGCGGGCATCTGCAGTTGGGGCGATATAGAGCTGTACTCCTTTCCTGTACATGGAAATCCGGGCCATGGGCATATAGTTCTCCCAGCAAATAAGGCCTCCAAGACGGCCAACAGGAGTATCAAAAGTAACCAGGGAGGAGGCATCGCCTTCTGTCCAAACGATCCTTTCCGTGCCGGTAGGTTTGATTTTCCGATGTACTCCCAGCAGACCAGAAGTTGGAGATAAGTAGATCATGGAGCAGTAAAGGCTACCGTGGGTTGGTTCCTTTTCCGTGATCCCCAGGACCAAATAAATATTGTTTTCCCGGGCTGTTCTTTCCAGAAATTCAAGGTCTTTTCCTGCCAGGACAACACTGTTTTCGTGATATCTGGCATAAAGTTCTCTGCCACTATCAGTCCTATTGCCAATGGTGGCCCCGAAGGTAAAGCCCCGGGGATAGCCGGGGATAAAAGATTCCGGAAATACCAGAAGCTGGCATCCTTCAGCAGCATATTTCTTTGATAGTAAGGCTACTTTCTGTAGACAGGCTTCCTTATCAAAGAATACCGGGCTTTCCTGTATTAGCGCTACCTTAACTTTCATGTACTTGGAAAAATGTGGTTTTCGGGCTTTCAGCCCAAGGTAGGTATTTTTTGTAAAAGGGAATCAGATGCCAAGTACAAGTCGGGCGATCCAAAAATAGATCAGGATCCCGAAAATATCATTGCTGGTAGTAATAAACGGCCCTGTGGCAATTGCCGGGTCTATGCCTCTTTTATGCAGGAACAGGGGAATAAAAGTACCGATGATCCCTGCCACGATAATAACCACAATGAGCGAAATGGATATAGCCAGGGCTGTAGGGAAATTACCTTTCCAGAACCATGTAAAAATCAATAAAACGGCAGCAAGAATGAGTCCATTCAGCGTGGCCAGAAGGAGTTCTTTGATAAGGCGATTTGAAACGCTGCCTTTAAGATCGTCATTGGCTAAACCCTGGACAATAATTGCACTAGACTGAACACCCACATTTCCTGCCATGGCGGCAATAAGCGGTGTAAAGAAAAAGAGGATGGCATGCCTGCTGATCATGGCTTCAAAACCACCCATGATTGCAGCTGCACCAACCCCGCCGATCAGGCCCAGAAAAAGCCACGGTAATCTTGCCCTGGTTAATTCCCAGATGCTGTCATCAGCCTCCACCACTTGGGAGATACCTGCTGCGAGCTGGTAATCTTTTTCTGCTTCTTCCCGAATTACATCAACGATATCATCAATCGTAATTCGCCCAACCAGCCGTCCTATTTCGTCTACCACAGGGATGGCCTCCAGGTCATATTTAGACATGATGCGCGCCACCTCTTCGGGGTCTTCATTAACGTTCACAGAATCCACTTTCGGAATATAGACATCCTTGATAGGTGACGTGGTAGAGGTGGTCAGCAAATCCTTGAGGGAAAGCCGGCCAAGTAATTTATCCTTATCATCCACAACGTAAATAGAATGGACCCGGGTAACGTTTTCGGCCTGGGCCCTCATTTCCTTAACACAGGTAAGCACGTTCCAGTTTTCATTGACCTTTACCAATTCCTTGGCCATGAGTCCCCCGGCAGAATTTTCATCGTAGCGCAAGAGAT
>JABDRK010000351.1 GCA_013041785.1 Eudoraea sp. | reverse complement strand
AATTCGTTTTTCAAATCCAGTTCCCGTGCCAGGATCAGGAGCTTTCGGCCTACGTCATTTCCAGAAAGGTCCTCCCTGGGGTCGGGTTCCATATATCCACCAGCCGAAGCCTGTTGAACGATCTCAGAAAAAGGCAGGTCCTGCTCAGAAAATTTGTTGAAAATATAACTCAGTGATCCTGAAAAAACACCTTTTATACGCGTGATATTCTCTCCTGACAGGTGAAGCAACTTGATGGTATCGATCAGGGGGAGTCCGGCCCCAACATTGGTTTCGTACAGATAGGTCTTCTGATGATCCGCAAGCACATCCCTCAGTTCAGCGTAAAAGGTATAATCCAGGGTGTTGGCAATTTTATTGGAGGAAACCAGGTCAAAACCATTTTGTACCAATTCCGGGTAATGGGCGACAAAGGATTCACTGGCGGTGTTATCAATGGCGATCAAATTCTCCAGGTGGTACTTTTCGGCATAATCAATTATGTCCTGTACGGAATAGGCTTCCCCGGACTTTACAAGTTGATCCTTCCAATCCCCCTGAATTCCGGAATGTTTCAACAACACTTTCCTGGAGTTGGCCAGGGCGAAAATGTTCAGATGGATCCCCTTTCTCGTTTCTATACTCTTTACAGACTCCAGCAGCTGATCAATAAGTGCACCGCCTACCTGACCATGTCCAAAAACCGCCAGGTTAATCTTCTTACTAATCCCGAATATCTGCCCATGCATTACATTTATGGCCTTGTGCAAATCAGATTTTTTGACCACCAACCCTACATTCTTTCCGGTCACTGCATTGTTGAAAAGCAGGGGTTGAATCTGGTTCTTGATCAGGGCGTTAAAAGGTTTATGGAATGTGCTGAGATCCATTCCAATTATGGAAATAATTGCCACGTCCCTGACAATACTTACCGTATTAATATCACGGGATTGAAATTCGTCCTCAAATGCCTCAATAATCGCTTTTCGGGCAAGATCAGCCTCGGTTGCCTTGACTACCAGGCCAATACCCCGTTCTGAGGAACCCTGAGATATGGTGCTTACACTAATCCCGTGCTGACTTAAAGCCCTGAATATGCGGGCATCCACACCTACCTTACCCAAAAGGCCCCTGCCTTCAAGTACGATCATGGCTTCATCCTCAATCACGGAAATAGCCTTAATCCCTTCCTGTTCTGAAGAGGCATTTATCTCAGTACCTTGGTTATCATCATTGAAGGTGTTGAGTATGCGCAAAGGAATATTTTTTTCCAGTAAGGGGATAATCGTCTTGGCATGCAGGATGCTTGTGCCAAAATTTGCCAGTTCATTGGCTTCTTCGTAAGACAATTGCTTAATCTTTTTTGCCTCAGGTACCAGGTGGGGGTTAGCTGTATAGATGCCGTCAACATGTGTATAATTCTGCAATTCTTCCGCATCAAGAAAATTGGCCAACAGGGCCGCCGTGTAATTGCTGCCGTTCCTGCCAAGTGTGGTGGTCTCCCCTGCCTCTGTAGCACCAATAAACCCAGTTATCAAGGGGACGTGACCTTTGGGCAACGCAGCAAAGACTTTTTCTGTATTCTCTCGAGATAGTCCTTCGATCAATTTACCATTCCCAAAGGTGTCATCGGTGATGATAAGCTTTCTGGAATCTAGCATCAACGCTTTTACATCCCTCGAATTCAACAGGGAGGAAATCATCCTTACCGATATCAGTTCACCGTGCGCCAAAACCTGGTCTTTGATACGTGCACTGTAATCCCCCAGGAGTGCTACACCCTCCAACAATCTGGATAATTCAGCAAATTCAGCAGACAAGTCCACCTCTGATTGGCCGTATTGCTGATAGGTCCTGAATTGTTCCCATTCGATGTGGTAATCTATACCCCTGGCTGCCATATCCAGTAATTTCTCCAGTTGATCCGTGGCCTTTTCTCGTGCTGATAAAACAACAGCTATCCGTTCTCCAGCTGCAACTTTGTGTTTTATGATATCCAAAACCCTGTTTATACCATTTCCATTTGATAGCGAATGCCCCCCGAATTTGAGAACTTTCCAGCGGGATTCCTGACTATCCGGATCAAAAACAGGTTTTAGCAAATGTTCTAATTGCTCAAACTCCATCAAAAAAGCATCATGCCCGTGAACAGATCGAATTTCCCCATAGGTCACCTTACTACTTGCTCGTGCCAGTTGCCTGTAGGTATCCCGGTTCTCATTTGCCGTAAAGAACAAATCCGAGTCTACCCCTATTATATGGACATGGGTACTACTGCCTTGCAATTCCTCAAACGCCTCCTCCCCTTCCCGGGTAATATCAATGGTCTTAAGAAGCTGGTTAGTCAGTTTATAGGCAGAAAGCTGGAAACGTTCCTGTAATTTTTTACCGTGATGGGTGAGCCAACTTTCCACGTTGAATACCTGCAATTCTTCATTGGTGCTCCTTTTAAAACGCTGCTTAAAAGACTCCGGGGTGCGATAGCAAAGCATGGCGTGCATCCTTGCATCATGCACAGGTTGTTTGGAATTGACTAAAAACTGTTCCTGAATCTGACAATTGGCAATGAGCCAGTCTGTCGATTTCCAATCGGATGCTACCGGGATAAGGTGATGGGTCAATCCGGGTTTGAGGGCCGCTATTTCCCAGGCAAGGCCTCCTCCCAGTGAACCCCCGATAATAGCATACAATTTTTCAATTCCCAGCTGCTCCAATCCCAGGATAAAAATCCGGGCAATATCACGGGCAATAAAATCCTTGTAGTTATCAATCACAAACCCGTCATAGCCATTCCCCGGAATATTAAAGGACAATATTGTATACCGCTCTGTATCAATACATTTACCCCTGCCCACCAGTTCAGACCACCATCCTCCTTCACCAGTGACATTCGAATTACCTGTTAGGGCATGGTTTACAAGCACTATGGGAGCCGTATGCAAAGGCTTTCCAAAGAGCTGATAGGACAATTGTATCTTCTGTTCCCTTCCCGCATAGGTGGTATAGCGGGGAAATTCAATGATCTCCAGGGAAGTGATCGTTTCTTTCATAGGTTATTAATTACAAGGAAAAGTCCTGCCAGATTCTGACAGGAGCTCCCCTTGGTTTCCGTCAGGTCTTTAAGCCAAGACCGGAGCATCCAGTGTTGCAAAAGCCGTCTCAAGGTCGTTCTTTAAATCCTCGAGATCTTCGAGCCCAACAGATAGACGAATCAGGTCTTTAGTAACTCCGGTTGCCTCCTGATCCGCATCTCTTAGCTGCTGATGCGTGGTACTTGCAGGGTGAATGATCAGCGATTTTGTATCGCCAATATTGGCCAGGAGGGAGAAAAGTTTGGTTTTGTCTGCTATTTTTTTTGCAGACTCATACCCCCCTTTTACTCCAAATGTTACTATACTACTTTGTCCCTTTGGGAGATAGGTCTTGGCCAAACTGTGATAGGGACTATTCTGTAATCCGGGATAATTCACCCAATTTACCTCCTCACGTTCTTCCAGCCACTGAGCCAGGGCAAGGGCGTTTTCGCTATGCTTTTTTATCCTCACTTCCAGGGTTTCCAGGCCCTGAATAATCTGGAAGGCGTTAAACGGGCTCAGGCAGGCTCCGTGGTCGCGAAGCCCTTCAATCCTGACTTTGGCAATGTAGGCCGCGGGCCCCAGAGCATCGTGGTAAACCAGCCCGTGATAGCCGGGTGATGGCTCAGTAAATTCAGGGAATTTCCCATTTGCCCAGTCGAACGAACCCGCATCAATAATTACTCCACCGAGCGCGGTTCCATTCCCATTGATATATTTGGTCAGGGAATGGATCACAATATTGGCTCCGTGTTCTATGGGGTTAAGCAGGGAAGGTGTGGCCACCGTATTATCGACAATGAAAGGTATGCGCGCAGCCTGCGCCTGTTTGGAAATCGCTTTGAGATCCAAGACATCCAGCTTTGGATTCCCCAGGGATTCCACGAAAATTGCCCGCGTATTTTCCTGAACCGCCTTACCAAAGTTTTCAGGATCATCAGGATCCACAAAGGTGGTCGTAATTCCAAGGCGGGGTAGGGTTACGCTCAATAAATTATAGGTTCCCCCATATAAGCTGTTGGAGGCCACTATATGATCCCCGCTTTTTAGCAACACCAATAAGGCTGTGTTGATAGCAGCAGTCCCCGAGGAAGTCACCACAGAAGCAATTCCTCCTTCCAGTGCCGCCAGGCGCTGTTCCAGAATGTCATTGGTAGGATTGTTGATCCGGGTATAAATATTCCCGAATTCCGCTAGGGAGAATAAGTTGGCGGCATGGTCTGAATCCTCGAATACATAGGCTGTACTCTGATAGATCGGCACTGCTCTCGTACCTCCGTTAGCCGCTGGATCGTGCCCTGCATGCAAGGCGTTCGTACTAAATTTTTGCTCACTCATGATTTTTGTCTTTAAATAATAATTAGATTAAATAAAAAGCCAAACCCCCATTTCCCTTATCAGGATATCGGGTAAAATCAAAAAGTTATAAGAAAGTAGATGTACAGCAAAAGCTGCATATTGTTATCTGCCCCAAAATATGGGATAGAATTTAGCACCTTCTTTGTATAAGGAACAAAGGGTTGCTAAGGCTTCATTGGGTCTATTCCCTCCACCTTTCTTGATAACTATTCAATACGTGTTTGAACTTCGGTCGGTCAAATATAACGACCTATAATTGGAATTTCCTAATGCAAAGGCAAAAAGTTAAAGCGAAAAAGCCTTTTTTACGACATTGACCATATCGAGTTTTTCCCAGGTAAACAGTTCCACTTCTGTTTCAATTCGCCCATTATACGGGGATTCAAAGACCTTTTTCACCGTTACCGGGGTTTTGCCCATATGTCCGTATGCAGCGGTCTCCAAATAGATGGGATTCCTCAATTTCAAGCGTTCCTCAATAGCAAAGGGCCTCATATCAAAGAGCTCCTCTACTATAGCAGCAATTTCTCCATCGGGCATATCCACATGAGCTGTTCCATAGGTATCCACAAAAATGGATGTGGGTTCAGCGACTCCGATGGCATAGCTCACCTGTACCAGGATTTCATCCGCCACTCCTGCAGCGACGAGATTTTTTGCAGCATGGCGGGCGGCATAGGCAGCGCTTCGGTCAACTTTACTGGGGTCCTTGCCACTAAAAGCCCCACCCCCATGGGCGCCTTTCCCGCCATAGGTATCTACCACGATCTTTCGACCGGTTAAGCCAGTATCCCCATGTGGTCCGCCGATCACAAATTTCCCGGTTGGATTGACATGATAGGTAATTTGCTCATCAAACAACTCCTGGATTCCCTTGGGTAATTTCGCTTTTACCCTGGGAATCAGGATCCCAATCATATCCTGTTTAATTTTCGCCAGCATGCGTTCATCGTCCTTATCAAAGGGGTCGTGCTGGGTCGAAACCACAATAGTGTCTATCCTTTCTGGAACATTATTATCGGAATAGGAGATAGTTACCTGTGCCTTGGCATCCGGCCTCAGATAAGGGATTTCCTCCTGTTCACGTCGTAAAAGCGCCAATTCCTGCAGAATTTTATGGGAGATATCCAGTGCCAGGGGCATATAATTCTCAGATTCGCGGGTGGCATAGCCAAACATCATTCCCTGATCCCCTGCGCCCTGATCTTCTTTCCTTCCGCGGTCCACCCCCTGGTGAATTTCCGGGGATTGCTCGTGGATCAGAGATATTACCCCACAGGAATCGCCACTAAACTGATATTCCCCTTTGGTATAGCCAATGTTGTTGATCATCTCACGGGCGATATGCTGTAAATCTACATACGTCTTGCTCTTCACTTCTCCGGCCAGGATAACCTGTCCGGTTGTCACCAGCGTTTCACAGGCTACCATACTATTCGGGTCAAATGCAAGGAAATTGTCAAGTAAAGCATCGCTGATTTGATCGGCAATCTTATCGGGGTGCCCCTCACTCACAGATTCTGAGGTAAATAAATACGACATTAGATAGTATTTGTTAGTTAAGGAGTCTGGCATTGGACTGATCGCGAGGTGAAGTCAATAGATCCCTGAGCCAGCTGGGAACATACTGCTTTAGCATTTTTTGTCTCCGATGCAATTACGGGACTAAGAGGTTGCAATCAGTCAAATCTCTCCTCTAATTTTAGGTTGACAAAAGTACGTATTTGTAGAGGAAATAAAAATTTTGAATAACTCAATTTTGATACAGTATTTCAACAACTATTTTTTCTCTTACCCAAGATACTTCGTATATTACCAGACGGATTGAGCAGCATTTATAAGTAAATCTAATTAGCATGCATATTGCAGTTGCCGGGAACATCGGCGCAGGGAAAACAACTCTTACAAAACTTCTGGCCAAACACTATAAATGGGATGCTCATTTCGAGGACGTGGTGGATAATCCTTATCTGGACGATTTCTACAATAAAATGGAACGCTGGAGTTTTAACCTACAGATCTACTTCCTGAATAGCCGGTATCGCCAAATCCTTAAAATCCGTGAAAGTGGCAAGAACGTGATTCAGGATCGAACCATTTATGAAGATGCCCATATATTTGCCCCCAACCTCCATGCAATGGGGTTGATGACTAACCGGGATTTTAGCAACTATACCAGCCTCTTCGAACTCATGGAATCCTTGGTGCTTCCTCCTGATCTTTTAATCTATCTGCGTAGTTCTATCCCTAACCTGGTTAATCAAATCCACAAACGGGGACGCGACTATGAGAATTCCATTTCAATTGATTATCTGAGCCGATTAAATGAGCGCTATGAGGCCTGGGTGCATAGTTACGAAAAAGGAAATATGCTTATTATCGATGTGGACGAACTGGATTTTGTAGATAACCCGGAACACCTTGGGGATGTGATCAACAAGATCGATGCAGAAATTCACGGACTGTTTTAAATATCCCAATATTTGAAGGCATGTTCCAACCATAGGAACTGCTATCTATTCACGGAGAAATCCTGATTAATCCAAAATTCTTCCCTAAAAGAACTAGCTTCTTGAACGTGGTGGCCATATTGGTTCATTCACTCATTGAAACCTACACTTCCCTCATGGCCGCTTTTTTACCCTGGTAGCGTCGAGTAGTTTTACGAAAGGATATCCCCTACTCGTTTAAAATCATTTGATCTCAGCGTATTAAATACCAGAAATTATGGAAGTTAAAAAGCATAGAAAACACAACATCAACAGAAACTCAGGAATATATTTCAGCCTGGGCCTTGCCCTGGTGCTATTTTTAACCTATCTGTCCCTGGAATGGAAAACCTATGAAAAGGAGTACGATTGGAATATTGAAATATCTGAAGTCGAAGAACTCGACGTACCGTTGGTTCCGGTTATTAAGGTTGAAAAACCAAAACAAAAAATTGTCAAAACACCCCCGTTGATTGAAATTATTGAAAATCATAAGAAGGCAATTGAAACCGTTATAGCCCCAACCGATATCGATCAAAATACTTCCGTAATTGCTATAGATAGCATAGAAGTTCCTGAAAAGGATTTAGAGGAAGTACCCTTTATCCGAATTGAAGAAGTACCGGTATTTCCGGGATGTGAAGGGGCAAATGATAAAAGGGCATGTTTTCAGGAAATGATCATGGAGCATGTCAGGAAGAATTTTCGGTATCCGCAACTGGCTCAGGAGATGGGACTTCAAGGCAGGGTGAGTATCGCTTTTAAAATTGAAAAGGATGGGAGCATTGGCGATGTAAGAATGCGCGGACCGCATAAAATATTAGAGGAGGAGGCAGGACGGATCATATCAAAATTACCTCGGATGACCCCGGGAAAACAGCGGGGAAGAGCAGTAAAAGTACCATTTATGATGCCTATAGTATTTAAACTGCAATAGCTTTAAGCTCCCCGTTTATAACACAAAAAAAAGCCCTGAAAAACAGGGCTTTATATTTGGTCGCATTATTGATTACTGTTCCTCTTCAATTTCAACCTCTTCTACCACTTTCTCAATTTTCACTTTTACGGATTCGTCCGTTTCGTTGAAAGCAGCAATTTTGGCTTTAACTTCTTCTATGGTTCCTTCGAAGATTTGCTGGTCTTGGATAACCTCACCATTCTTATCAGTTACAGTTGTCACAACGGCCTGGAAAAGTCCTTCTCCCATGTCCTTCATTTCTACGGTAACTTCTTTCTTCACTTCCTGCTGTACCATTTCCATGGCTGGCTCATTTTCATTATAGGCCGTAACAGCATCTGCAGAAATAGCAATACTCGGAGCAATTACCAATGCTACCACTGACATCAGCTTGAGCAGGATGTTCAGAGATGGTCCTGAGGTATCTTTAAAAGGATCCCCTACCGTATCACCCACAACGGCTGCTTTGTGCGCATCAGATCCTTTCCTGCCTTCGGCTTCAATCATTTTCTTGGCATTATCCCAGGCACCCCCAGCATTCGATTGGAAGATCGCCATCAATACCCCGGCTGTAGTAACTCCGGCAAGGAGCCCACCTAACATTTCAGCCCCTCCGATGAAGCCGATAGCCACAGCTACTGCAATGGCCAGGATTCCTGGAAAAACCATTTCCCGGATAGAGGCTTTGGTGGATATCGCCACACATTTATCATATTCGGCGACTCCGTCAGCTGCATCAAAGATCTTGCGGTCTTCAGCAGAAGCTTTGGACATGTCAGAATCGTACTTTCTCATTACTTCAAGAGCTGCTTTCAGCTCTGGAATGTCACGGAATTGTCGCCTTACTTCTTCAATCATAGACATTGCTGCCCGACCCACAGCTCCCATGGATAAGGACGAAAAAACAAAGGGTAGCATGCCCCCTATGAGCAATCCGGCCATGATATCGGGCCTGGATACATCTATAGCGGTTACATTAGCTGTCTTCATAAAGGCTGCGAAAAGCGCCAGGGCCGTAAGTGCGGCAGAAGCAATGGCGAATCCTTTTCCAATAGCTGCTGTGGTGTTTCCAACAGCATCCAATTTGTCTGTTCTTTCTCTTACTTCAGGTGGAAGTTCGGACATCTCAGCGATACCCCCTGCGTTATCTGAAATAGGTCCGTAAGCGTCCACTGCCAACTGTATACCTGTGTTCGCCAGCATCCCTACCGCGGCAATGGCGATTCCGTAAAGGCCTGCAAAATAATGTGAAATTATGATCGCACTGGCAATCAGAAGAATTGGAATAGCCGTAGACATCATACCAACTCCTAGACCAGCGATAATATTCGTTGCTGAACCGGTTTCGGATTGCCTAACGATACCCTTAACAGGTTTAGTTCCGGTTCCGGTATAATATTCGGTAACCTTTCCTACCGCTAACCCGGCAACAAGACCGGCAATAGTTGCCCAGAAAACCCCCAATGAAGTAAATGTTTTCCCTCCTTCTACCCAGCTTTCCGGTAGCATATTTTGGATAAGGAAAAAGGAAACAACCAACATGAGTCCGGCCGAACCAAACTCACCAATATTTAGTGCTTTATGCGGAGAACCTCCCTCTTTTACCTTTACAAAGAAGGTTCCGATGATAGACATTACAATACCTGCAGCAGCAAGGGCTAGTGGCAAATACACTGCCCCGAGTCCGTCAAAAGAAGATGCAAACTCAGGCATAGTGACAAAAGTAGCGCCCAGGACCATGGTTCCGATGATAGAGCCCACATACGACTCAAAAAGGTCGGCCCCCATACCGGCAACATCCCCAACATTATCTCCCACGTTATCCGCGATGGTAGCCGGATTCAGCGGGTGGTCTTCCGGAATACCGGCTTCAACCTTCCCTACAAGGTCGGCTCCAACATCTGCCGCTTTGGTGTAAATTCCACCACCAACACGAGCAAATAAGGCAATAGAAGAAGCTCCAAGAGAGAAACCAGACAGTACATTTAGCACCTCGGCAATTTCCCAACCTTGTCCACTGTATATCATAAAGAGGCTGCTAAGCCCTAATACTCCCAGACCTACAACTCCAAGACCCATTACGGAACCTCCGGCAAAGGCCACTTCAAGGGCTTTTCCTAAAGATTCACGGGCTGCATTGGTAGTCCTTACATTGGCCTTAGTTGCGACTCGCATCCCAATAAAACCTGCAAGACCAGAACAGATGGCCCCTACGATAAAGGATATGGCCACCATACCATTGGAGCCTGTTTCGCTTTCTCCCTTAAAGTATAAAAGAATAGCAACGGCAAGTACAAAAACTGCCAGGACCCTGTATTCAGCCTTCAAAAAAGACATGGCGCCATCGGCAATGTTTTTGGCGATCCTTGCCATTTTTTCACCTCCAACAGCTTGTTTGGAAACCCAGATGTTTTTAAGCCAAACGAAAAGCAGGGCTAAAATACCAAAGGCCCAAAGATAGTCTACGAATAATTCCATTTGTTTAGTTATTTATGGTTTAAAACGGCTGCAAAAGTAGTGAAATGGATTAGAATAAAAAAGGATAAACACCCCCATAAAGGCAGTATTAATCAAGAATTCCACCAGAAGATGCGGCTTTGGCACTGGCCCTAGAAATTGAAGCCAAAAGTGCCGGTGACACTGAACGGACGTGCATCGGGAGCGTCCAGGTAATTGCCCCTGAAATTAAAATCTATCCTGAAGATTTTGAAGATATTTCCCACACCTAAGGAGTATTCCCAGTAAATCTGCTCGTCCGGGGCTATCAGGGGTATATTGGTTGGGGCATTCAATGCAATATTCTCGTCAGAGAGTTCCCCCCAAACCCCGCGTAATCCAACAATTTCACGGAGATTGAGTTTACGTAAAAGTGGAATGCGGGAGAACAGCCTTCCATTGAAATTATGTTCAAAATGTGCCGAAACATAGGTGTCTGTCACAAACTCGTAAAAGTCGAGGTTGGGAAAGGTGTTGTATATGGAAAAAAGCGTTTGGTTTCCCGGGACCACATTCAACAGCCCCAGAGGTAAAGCCCCAAAGGTTTTTCCTACCTCCACGGTACTTAGGAGCCGCCCGAAACCACCCAGCTGCCAGGGCTGGGTATACGAAAACTGAATTTTTTCATAATTGAAATCGCTTTCCAGGAAGCCGTCTAATCCCTGCGTATAATTGAGCAGCAGGGTACTGTAGTTTTCATTAATATCCCGGCGTTCCACCCCGTAGCCTATAGTGCGCTTTCCCGGGGTATAGATAAGGGTAGTGATCAGGTCGAACTGCTTAACTTCCGAAGCGATTCCGCCTGCTGATCCGGGATCAACATAGTCCAGGCTAAATGCCTCAGGGAGTGCTGAACTCAGCGTACGCAGAGAACCACCAAAACGAACACGGAAATTGGTCAGGGGTTCAGCTTCCAGTGCTATTGTGCTCAGATTAATATTGGTAAGCCGGTTATTATTTCCCACCGTAAATACGGCTGAGGAAGCAACACTTCTTCCTAACACATCCGTGGTAGCGGTTAAATTGATTCCCAGTTGCTCAATATCCCTGCGATTCCCTCCTGAAATAATCAGTCGGCTCTTGCGATCGAGCAACCATTTGGCCGAAAAACCGTGTTTAAATTTCTTATCGTCAAAACCATAGGCCAGGTACCCTTCGAGTCGCCAGGGATCATTTTGGTCGAAGTAGGTTCGGGCCCCGCCCCTCAAACGAATTCCTTCAGCATCGTTAAAGCCAAAGGTGCTGTAAATATCCCCTATGTCCAGATTCCATTCGTCTATCTCGACATACCCGGATCCCAGAATACTCACCAGGTTGTAATACGTTTTGAATTTGGGGACCGTTTTCAGGGTATCCAATAGTTGATAAATACCCTGTTCATCCTTGTTGAGTGATTCCAGCCGTCTGTTTTCCCAGAAGACACTATCTCTCTGAAAGATTGCCGGATCGAAGGGGTCTGATACCTTCTTGTAAAATTCCTGTGTCCTGGGTTTGTCGAACTCATAATTGTCGTACACCGTTGTGCGCTTTCCATAAACCCCTTTGGATTTTTCCTTTTTACTAAAACTGAAATCACTCATGAGGTAATCCCGTTTCAAAAGAAACACCGAATCGTTCACGACTTCAAATTCCTGTTGGATGTAGATCTCCTTTACCCAGTTTATGTTAGCACTTTTCGTTACCTCCAGGTCGATTTTTTTTACAGCATACGTGCTGTCGTTTACCCAGAAATCTCCTTTGAATGTCAGTTCATTCTTTCGCCTGGGGTAGTAGATAATGTGATAACACCATTTATTGTCTATGAAGGCACTATCCGCCAGGACATAGTTGTAAGTGTTGATTCCAGTACGGGAGAGCGGACTGGTAAAACTCTTGTCCACCAATTTGATGTAGTTATCATAGATATTGTAATCCGAGTACAGGTCGTCCACAAAACCGATGATTGCCTGGTTGTTGCTGAATCCGGAATTCTTACTTCCCCTAACCTCTTCCTTCTCCAGATCCAATTCATTGTCTCCATATACCTGAGAAAAAGTCTCGTTGAGAAAAAGCGGAAGATAGGTTTTACCAGTGATGCGGGAAGTGTCAAGATCGGCAAATACAAACTCAAGGCCTTTGAACATACGACTCTTCATAAGCGCGCTGTCAATTGTATTGAGGTCGAATTCTATTTTTTCATATTTGTCGTACTCATATTTACGGAATTTCCGCAAGCCATTAACCTGTTTGTTCGCCCATATCTTTTTAAGAATATCGATGGCCGGATTATTTTTTTTAGACTGTTTCCCCACATAGACCACCACCTCGTCTAACTGTTCCCCTTCCAGCAAAACAACACGCAGGTTATAGGTAACCCGCTGTTTAAGGGTAATCTCTGATTGGGTATAGCCAACAAAAGAAACTGATAATACGGAGTAATTTTCATCGGATTCCAGATAAAAACGACCATCCTCATTAGTTGTGGTGCCTTCAGTGGTGTTTTTGAAAAGGACATTGGCAAAGGCGACGGGGCTTCCTGCTTCATCAACCACAGTACCACTAACCTTGGTTTGTGCTTCCAGGAAAATGGCCTGAATCAGGAACAGGCACAGGAATAGTCTCTTCATGAGATAATAAGTGTCAAAACATCCACATTAGCCGGAACTATATTGCTAAACTTACAGTTGGGACATTTCAATAGTAACGCTCTAATCGTTCGTCTCGTATACAAGGATGTTTAACTATGGAAACGAATATACCTGTGATAATCGAAACGGCTTATTGGTATAACACTTTCTTAACAGCCTTGATCACATCATCGGCATTGGGCAACCATTCTGCCAGCAATACCGGGGAATAAGGCGCAGGGGTGTCTGCCGTGTTTAGCCTAACGATCGGAGCATCGAGGTAGTCGAAAGCCTGGGATTGTATCTGGTAGGTGATTTCTGTAGCGACATTTCCAAAAGGCCAGGCTTCTTCCAAAATAACCAGGCGATTCGTTTTTTTCACCGAGGTCAGTATAGCCTCGTGGTCCATGGGCCTTACCGTACGCAAATCTATTATCTCGCAACTAATCCCCTCCTGTTCAAGTTGATCGGCCGCTTTGTAGGCTTCCTTTATGATTTTTCCGAAGGACACAATAGTAACATCCTTGCCTTCCCTTTTTATTTCAGCTACGCCAAGTGGGATGGTATATTCCCCTTCCGGCACTTCTCCCTTATCGCCATACATTTGCTCAGATTCCATGAAGATTACCGGGTCGTCATCGCGTATGGCGGTTTTCAACAAACCCTTCGCATCGTAAGGGTTGGAGGGTACCACTACCTTAAGTCCGGGCGTATTCGCAAACCAGCTTTCAAAAGCCTGGGAATGTGTTGCTGCCAATTGCCCTGCAGAAGCCGTAGGCCCCCTGAAAACCATGGGGATATTAAACTGGCCCCCTGACATTTGCCGCATTTTTGCTGCGTTGTTGATAATCTGATCGATTCCCACCAGGGAAAAATTAAAGGTCATAAACTCAATGATAGGCCTGTTGCCGTTCATGGCAGAACCAACACCTATTCCCGCAAATCCCAATTCAGAAATGGGCGTATCCAGCACGCGCTCGGGACCAAATTCATCCAACATGCCTTTGGAAGCTTTGTAGGCCCCGTTGTATTCAGCGACTTCTTCTCCCATAAGGTATATGGAATCGTCTCTTCGCATTTCTTCGGACATTGCCTCCGCTATTGCTTCTCTGAATTGAATTGTTCTCATTATATGTTCCTTTTGACCTTCTGCTACTGCCTTTGAGGCTGACAAAAATAGGAAAATATCAGCCAATAAAACAGCGGAGTAAATCAAAAATATTTAGAAATTTTATTATGCATGCATAGTATTTTACAAATATATTGGCTATCTTTGAGGCAGTATTTTAACCGATTGTTTAAACCGTTTTCCCTATGAAGATATTAGTCTGTATCAGCAATGTTCCCGATACAACATCCAAGATCAACTTCACGGCTGATAACACCAAGTTTGACACCACCGGAGTACAATTTGTGATCAACCCCAACGATGAGTTTGGCCTCACACGAGCCATGTGGTTTAAAGAAAAACAGGGGGCGGAGGTCCATGTTGCTACCGTAGGAGACAGCAGCGTAGAACCTACCATGAGGAAAGCACTGGCCATTGGCGCTGATGAAGCCATTCGGGTAGACGCTGTCCCTTTAGACGGATTATTTGTTGCCAGGCAGTTGGCCGAAGTAGTTAAAAACGGGGAGTATGACCTGATTCTCGCTGGCAGGGAATCCATAGACTATAATGGTGGAATGGTTCCCGGAATGATGGCGGCCATGCTAAACATCAATTTTGTAAATACCTGTATATCGCTGGAAGTTGATGGTACTGTGGCCAGGGCCGAACGTGAGATTGACGGCGGCAAAGAGGTTTTAGAAACTTCCCTGCCTCTGATTATTGGCGGACAAAAGGGATTGGTGGAAGAGAGCGATCTCAGGATCCCGAACATGCGCGGTATTATGATGGCCCGAAAGAAAAAATTAAGTGTGGTACCCCCTGTGGAAGCTTCAAGCGGTAGTGAAGAAATTAAGTTTGAGCGACCAGCACCCAAAGGTGAAGTAAAACTGGTGGACGCAGAAAATCTCGATGAGCTTATAAATCTATTGCATAACGAAGCCAAGGTAATCTGATAGCTACTGAATCCTTAAGCCTAAGTATCAAAACAAAACCGGAAATCCATGTCAGTATTAGTTTATACAGAATCAGAAAAAGGAAATTATAAGAAGAATGCGTTTGAAGTAGCCTCCTATGCCAGGGAAGTAGCCGACAAAATGGGAACGGATGTAATTGCCATTTCCTTTCACGCAGATGAATCGGAGACCCTGGAGAAATACGGGGTGTCCAAAGTATTGAATGTAACCGACCCTGCTTATCAAACGTTTAACGCTAAAGCGTACGCATCGGCACTTGGGGAAGCGGCCCGTTCAGAAAATGCTTCAGTTATTGTGATAAGCTCCAGTACAGACGCGAAATATATGGCAGGCATACTGGCCGGGGAGCTGGAAGCAGGATATGCCACTAATGTTGTAGCAGCACCAGAAAGCACTTCTCCTCTGGTGGTAAAGAGAACAGCCTTTACCAACAAGGGTTTTATGTATACACAGCTAAATGCAGCCCTAAATATTATTGGAGTTTCCAGCAATGCATTCGGAACCCGCGAGAATCCGGTTGCCGGCAAGGTAGAAGGGTTCTCTCCTACAGTCAACAATGACCATTTTACCGTAAAATCTGTTGAAATTGACCAGGTTGTAGGCAAAGCTACCATTGCTGACGCAGACATCGTGGTCTCAGCAGGACGCGGACTTAAAGGCCCTGAAAACTGGGGAATCATTGAAGAGCTGGCCGATGTACTTGGAGCGGCTACAGCCTGCTCCAAACCCGTTTCCGACCTGGGTTGGCGCCCGCATGGGGAACATGTGGGGCAAACAGGAAAACCTGTAGCCAGTAATCTCTATATTGCCATCGGGATTTCCGGAGCCATCCAGCACCTGGCCGGAGTAAGTTCTTCTAAGGTGAAAGTAGTTATTAATACTGACCCGGAAGCGCCGTTTTTTAAGGCAGCAGATTACGGAATAGTTGGAGATGCCTTCCAGGTGGTACCTGAACTCACGGAAAAATTAAAGGAATTTAAGGCCCAAAACGCCTAATTTTTGTTAATTTGTGCCTTTGAAGGGCTGTTTAAATAACAGGTTAGACCTTTTGTTTAAACGGCCTTTTTTGCTTTAAACAACCTGATGAGTTTAGTTCGCTTAAAAATCAAGGGTATTTCCTACAGCCAGACCCAAAATGGGGCCTATGCGCTTATTTTGAATGAAGTGGAGGGAGACCGTAAACTTCCTATAGTTATTGGCGCCTTTGAAGCACAGTCCATAGCCATCGCTCTGGAAAAAGAAATCAAGCCCCCCAGACCCCTTACCCACGATCTTTTTAAAAATTTTGCAGATCGTTTTGAAATTGTGATCAAACAGGTGATCATCCATAAACTGGTTGATGGGGTGTTTTACAGCAGTATTATTTGTGAGCGCGATAAAATTGAGGAAATCCTCGATGCGCGAACGAGCGATGCCATAGCCCTTGCTCTTCGCTTTGATGCACCGATTTTTACCTATAAAACCATCCTGGACAAAGCGGGTATCTTCCTGAAATTTTCTTCCAAGGACAAAGAAAAAGAAGGAGATGACAGCATTGTTGTGGACGAAATTCTGCAGGAAGGCGAAACTGTAGAGATCGATTCCGGGAGTGCAACTCCATATAAAGAATTAAGCCTTGAAGAACTGCATCAGGAACTGGATAAAGCCGTGGCAAACGAAGACTATGAGAAGGCCGCAAAACTTCGAGATGAGATCTCCAAACGTAAGTGATCATTTAGCCTATACTGTATGAGATTCAGCTCCTGGATTATTCCGCTGCTTTTTTTCTTCACTTTCCCCCTTTTGGCTCAGGAGTCTTCCATGATTGCTGATAGCACCGCAGTTGAGATTCCTGTTGCGACCTTACAGCAGGCAGATGCTGCATCCATAGTACCAAACCAGGGCTTTTCTACCAATTCTTTATGGCGCGGGATATTGGGCATGGGGACATTGATGCTTATTGCCTTTCTGTTCAGCGCAAACCGCAGGGCTATTAATTGGAAAACCGTTAGTATTGGACTGGGAATACAGCTTACGCTGGCCATTGGTATTCTCAAAGTTCCCCTGGTTCAAAGTATTTTCCAGGCTATAGGTACCTTTTTTGTCAAAATCCTGGACTATACCCTGGCGGGTAGTGAATTTCTCCTGGGAAGTCTGTTAAATGTAGACAACCCGAACATCGGATATGTGTTTGCATTTCAAATCCTGCCCACCATTATTTTCTTCTCCGCTTTAACCTCGGTATTGTTTTATCTGGGGATTATACAGAAGATCGTTAAAGCCCTGGCCTGGCTGCTCACCAAAACCCTGGGCATTTCAGGGGCCGAAAGTCTCTCGGTAGCGGGGAATATATTTCTGGGACAAACGGAATCACCCCTTATGATCAAGGCTTATCTTGAAAAAATGAACCGGTCTGAAATACTTCTGGTGATGATTGGAGGCATGGCTACCGTAGCTGGAGGCGTTTTGGCGGCCTATATTGGATTTTTGGGGGGAACGGACGATGCGCTCCGACTTGAATTCGCCCGACACCTCCTGGCGGCATCTGTAATGGCTGCTCCCGGGGCAATCGTAATTTCTAAAATGCTCTATCCCCAAACTGAAGCGGTCAACAAGGAAATACAGATTACCCAGGAAAAAATAGGTACGAACTTACTGGATGCCATAGCCAATGGAACCACTGAAGGTCTGAAACTGGCCGTAAATGTGGCCGCAATGCTGCTGGTATTCATTGCCTTTATCGCTATGATCAATGGTATCCTGGGCTGGGTAGGAGATTTTACCTCCCTCAATGATTGGATCGCGGCAAACACTTCATACGAGCAGTTTTCACTAGAGGCCATTCTCGGGGTCATTTTTGCACCATTAATGTGGCTTATCGGGGTCAATACCCAGGATATTATGCTGATGGGGCAACTACTGGGAATTAAACTGGCTGCCAGTGAATTTGTGGGATATATCCAACTGGCAGAGCTCAAAAACCTGGCCTCTGCTCCGCATTTCGGATTTAATAAATCGGTGATCATGGCTACATACATGCTTTGCGGGTTTGCCAACTTCGCTTCTATAGGGATACAAATCGGGGGTATTGGATCATTAGCTCCGGGTCAGCGCAAAACCCTTTCAGAATTTGGGATGAAAGCTGTTTTGGGAGGTACGCTGGCTTCCCTGCTATCTGCCACCATAGCCGGGATGATTCTTGGTTAATAAGTTTTAAAAAGTAAGGCTTAGGGCCAAATTTATCTTTCCTCCGCTTTGCTTATTTTCGTTTTCATAATATTAAAGCGCGGTTTGGCATGAAACAGTACCACGACCTATTAAATCATGTACTACGGGAAGGATGTAAGAAAGAGGACAGAACCGGAACCGGTACGCTGAGCGTTTTCGGTTACCAGATGCGATTCGATTTGCAGGAAGGCTTTCCCATGGTAACCACCAAGAAATTGCATTTGAAGTCCATCATCCATGAACTGCTCTGGTTCCTGAAAGGAGATACCAACGTCTCTTACCTGCAGGAAAATGGGGTGCGTATATGGAACGAGTGGGCCAACGAAGAAGGTGATCTCGGTCCGGTTTATGGGTATCAGTGGCGCAACTGGAACGGTGAAGGCATTGACCAGATCAAGGAATTGATGCACAAACTTAAAACCAACCCGGACAGCCGCAGGATGATGGTCACCGCCTGGAACCCCAGCGTTTTGCCAGATACATCCAAGTCTTTTGCTGAGAACGTGGCTGCAGGCAAAGCCGCCCTACCCCCCTGCCATGCCTTTTTCCAGTTTTATGTTGCTGACGGCAAACTGAGCTGCCAGTTATACCAGCGCAGTGCCGATATTTTCCTGGGAGTCCCTTTTAATATTGCCTCCTATGCACTATTTACACTAATGGTAGCTCAGGTCTCCGGCTATGCCCCGGGGGAATTCATCCATACATTCGGGGATGCCCATATCTATAGTAACCATATGGAACAGATTGAACTGCAGCTAAGTCGGGAACCCCGCCCTCTCCCACAAATGGTTATCAACCCGGAGGTGAAAGACATTTTTGACTTTAAATTTGAAGACTTCACCCTGCTTAACTACGATCCGCATCCGCATATCAAAGGGGTGGTAGCGGTTTAGAGGCAAGCTCTATGCGAAAGAAATGGTTACTTCTTTTATGCTTGTTTTCCCTAACGATTATATCTGCACAGGAAGATAAGTTGGCTCCATTTAATAAGCCTCAGGAACTAGCGTATTCAAGTCCCTGTCTGCGCATGGAAGATCCAGCAAAATGTACCCTGTCAGAACTCCAAGACCGATTCAAGCCGGTATTGGAACGGTATATTAAGAAGTTCAAAAAAGATACTATTGCCATAGGCTTACGTTTCAGGTTTAACCAGGAGGGAGAGACCATCGAACGTGATGTCAAACTTCAAATTGGCAGGAAGTCACCAACAGAAAAATTAAAATCAGAGATCGAGGCAGTCATTTCAGATCTATCTTTTTCTATTACCGATTACAACGAAAGTAAATATCCTTCCAGCCATACTTACAAGTATAAGTTTCTGGTTGACAAAGCCAGCAGATCAATATCTGGGATTGCCATTGAAAATGCCTATTCCGGTGGAGTATGGGGGCAGGTCCCTTTATTTGCTGATTGTCCGAGAAGGGGGGATCAGGAAGACAGGCTTTGCTTTCAGAAACATATGCAGGCTCACATTAAAAAACATTTCAATTATCCCTATGCCGCACTTAGATACGGCATTCAGGGAAAAGTAGATATAAGTTTTGTCATTAATTCCCAGGGGGAAGTCACCCAACTCAAAATGCAAAGTCCTAGTGACATTTTAAAGAAGGAAGCTGCGCGGATAATATCCCTTCTTCCTACTTTCAAACCCGGTATACAAAACGGAAAAGCAGTGAAAGTGCCATATTCTATACCCATTTGGTTTCGTTTAAACTAAACCTGTTGTCTCCAGGATCAATTCAACCCATTGGAGCTGCCAATCATAAGACTAGTTAAAGTGGATAATCTCCAGGGGTCTGACAATAATCGGTAATAAAAAAACCGGAACATCTTCATGCTCCGGTTCTCTTTTTAAGCTTTGATAATTTACACCTCCAATACAGCGTTTTCTGTACCAGCGAAATCATTCCACTGGTAACGATCTGCCGCCTCGTCGTTTACATACGCCCCGTCAACCAGGTAACGAAACTCGAATGTATTTTCCTTGGGCAGGTCAAAAGTACCTTTGAAGTTCCCATTCTTTAATTTTTTCAACATGCTCCCTTTAGGATTCCAGTTGTTAAAATCACCCACGACGGCTACTTTTTTCGCCTCTTTTGCTGGTACTGTGAAAGTAACCTTGCAAACGGGTTTGGTCTTTAAATACTGTTTACTAATTGCCATGATTTCTTTGGTTTAATTTTTTGTGCAAAACAAAGCATTAAAACCTTGATTAACAATGTGTACTGTCAGTTTTATTATTTTGATAATATTTTGAGAACTTTTAGTTCATTTTTACAAAAAACGAGGGGCTATTTTAAGACTGCGTAAATCCTTCCAATGATTTTTGAACGGGTACTGAATCAGAACTTTAGCCTTAAAGCTGTTGGAAAAGTAAAAACACAACCAAAGTCGGCCTTCCTGTTCTGAAAAATTCAGTTTAAACTCCAATTCTTAATTCGTTTATATTTGTAGCCAAAGATAGCGAGAGGCGTGACCACCGAAAATAAACAAGACCGTAAAATACCGCTGGAGCAACACGACCAGCTGGAGTATGCCCAAAAGCGTATCCTTCAGAAAAAAAGGCTATACAGACACTTTGTGTTCTTTTTGGTCGGTGCCGTTTTCCTTGTAATTCTGAATAAAGTCCTGAAATACGGGGAAGCCTACGACTGGTATCTTTGGGGAATATTACTCTGGCTGTTTCTGCTCCTGCTGCATACGGTCAATGTTTTTATTCTTCATCCGTTTATGGGTCAGGAATGGGAACGTTCGCAGAGAGAACGTCTTGTACAAAAGCAAAGACAACGCATCTCTGAACTTCAAAAAGAAATGGAAGCCGATTTCCCCCTTGCGACCAAACCTAAAAAAAAAACATGAAGGGCTCCCTGGTCATGATCGCAGCAGCTGCTGAAAACAACGCCCTCGGCAGGGATAATGACCTGCTATGGCACCTTCCTGACGATTTTAAGCGTTTTAAAAAATTAACGACCGGACATAAGATCATCATGGGTCGTAAAACATTTGAGAGTTTCCCAAAGCCCCTGCCCAACCGTTTTCATATTATCATTAGCAGGAACAATGATTATCAGGTAAACCATCCAGACTGTCAGGTGGTCCACGATCTGGATGAAGCCTTAAAACTGGTAGCTGAGGAGGCCGTGGCCTTTATAATCGGAGGTGGGGAAATCTATTCCCAGGCACTCCCACATACCGATCGTATTGAGCTTACACGGGTACATGCCAACTTCGAGGCAGATACTTTTTTTCCTGATATTGATCCGGCTCGGTGGGAGCTGGTTCAGGAGGCGTATCACCCAAAAGATGAGCGCCACAAGTATCCGTTCAGCTATCTTAGTTATACGCGCAAATAAGTCCTGACATAAAGTTAGAAATCTTCAAACCTGGCTTCTCCTTCTGCACCGAGATAGGCTAACATATCTTTCAGGATTTCAAGGGATTTATTGGTATAGAAGTGATGTGCTCCGGGTTTGGTAGCTGGGTTCAGGAGTTCATGTTCGGCAAGAACGCGCTGTGTTTGCCGGGCTACGGCCATTCCACAATCCAGAATATTGATATGTTTCGGGAGAAGCTCTTCAAGCAGGGGTATTAGAAAAGGATAATGGGTGCAACCGAGTACGATCTGGTCTACTCCCGCATCCAGCATGGGTTTCAAATACTTTTTGAGTAAAGATCTGGCAGCTTCTGAACGGGCTTCCCCTGCTTCTATTAGGGGTACCAGGCCTGTACCTATCTGGTCAATTACCCTAATACCTGCTGCGTGATTTCGGGTGGTATGATGAAATAGCGAACTACTCAGGGTGCCTTTTGTGGCCAGCACGCCTACCTTGCCTGTCGTAGTATGTAATGCGGCGGGTTTGATGGCAGGTTCTATACCAATGAAAGGAACATCGTAGGTCTTCCTTAAATGGGAAATCGCATTGGTTGTTGCTGTATTACATGCCACCACAATCAGCTTACAATTCCTGGCCAGCAAGAATTCTGTGTTCTTAACACTCAACCTTATAATTTCTTCCGGAGGTTTATCCCCATAAGGGGCGTGCTTACTGTCTGCCAGATAATAAGTATCCTCCTGTGGCAACAGGGTATGGATTTCTTTCCAGATGGTAAGTCCGCCCAGACCCGAATCAAATATGCCAATTGGATGGTTGTTCATGGAACTGTTTCATACCCCCGGAGTAAAGCCTCCTGGGATATCCATAAAAATAAAAAAACCGCTCGGAAGAACGGTTTTTTTGGTGTTATATTAATGCTAGAATCCCAGTTCCTGCTTTACTGCAGGGAGCAAGTCCGGCCCTTTGGCGACGATTAACCCGCCTCCCTGGGTGGCATCCATTACATAGTCATATCCCTGAGCAGCGGCAACCTTTTCTATCGCCTCCTTAGCTTTTTTGGAAATCGGTTCAAACAACTCAGCCTGCTTTTTAGACAACTCCTGTTGTGCAGCCTGTTGAGCTTCCCCGATATTCTTTTCGAATCCCTGGAGTTCCAGTGCCCGCTTTTCGTTCTCCTCAGCAGACTTGGCACTTGCCTCGTTAGAATACTGTGTGTATTTGTTTTTCAGCTCAGTCATGGAGCTTTCGATATCTGCCCTGTAGGTTTCCTGTAATTTTTGAAGTTCTGCCTGAGCAGCTTTCATTTCCGGCATTTCAGCCAATAATTCGGATACGTTGATATGAGCAACCTTGCTCTGGGCATTTACAAATCCGGTTGTGGCAACAAACAGTACTAATGCAACTGCTATGTTTTTGAATTGTTTCATGATCTTTGATTTACTATTTTGAGTGTTAATTTTACTTAGTTACCTTGATTTACGGTATCAGTTTTCTTTTCCGTTGCTTTTTGTCTTTCTTCTTCTTTGGCTTTTTTCCTGGCTTCCCGTTCAGCTAACAGTTTTTGCCTGCGCGCTTCATATGCCTTTTTTCGCTCTTCACGAAGTTTAAGTTGTTCGGCTCTTCGGTCATCTGTTGTTTTTTGTCTCACTTCCTGAGCCTGGTCAGCGCGTTCCTGGCGTTCCTTCAGGGCCTCGCTTATCTCCTCTTTAGTAGGCCCGTCCTCAAATTCTTCCAGCCTACTTTTTGCCGGTTTCTTTTTGGGCTTACTAACTCTTCTGGTTCGGGCTATTCCCCTGAGCACCAATTCGCTAATATCGTGCCTTTTTTCAGAGTACAACATTACGACATCCGCAGATTTATCGAAAATAAAATCGTACTTTTTGTTCGCCCCTATTTGTTGTACCTCATTAAAAACCTGGTCCTGTATTGGCTGTATCAGCCGTTGTTTTTGTAAAACCAAATCCCCCTGGGGACCAAATCGATCCTGCTGGTACTCGATCATTTCCTTTTCAAGGATCAGAATTTCCTCCTCGCGTTCAACGATGAGCTCATCCGTAAGCAACACCTTTTCGGCCTGGAGATCTTTCTTCATTTGTTCAATGGTGCTTTGCTTTTGCTCTATTTCCACTTTCCATTTCTGCACCCTGATATCCAGTTGCTCGTTAGCTTCCCGGTATTCCTCCACATTTTCAAGGATATACTCCATGTCTACGTACCCAATCCTAACGCCCCTTTGTGAGAAGGCGAAAGAAGTAAGCAAGGTAGCGGTCAATAATAAAAGAACTTTTTGTTTCATTCCTGCTTGCTTTTTAACATAGAAAATATCGTGCCAAAAATACTAAAACTTTTAAAATGAGTGGTTTATCCTTTAGTAATCTCTGGGTAGCGTTCAGGAATTTAGAACTGTTGTCCAATGATGAAGTGTGTTTGCCAACCACTTGGCCCGGTCCCTGCAGACTGTGGTCTGAGGTCTTCGTCAAAGCCGTATCCGAAATCGATCCCCAAAAGACCAAAGGCCGGCATGAATATTCTTAGCCCCACTCCGGCAGATCTTTTTAATTGAAACGGTCTAAAGTCCTGAAAATTGTTGAAAGAGTTACCTGCTTCCAAAAAAGCAAGACCATAAATGGAAGCTGTGGGTTTCAAAGTCAATGGATATCGGAGCTCCATAGAGTATTTATTGTAGACAATTCCTCCCTCCTGCTGACCGGTTAGCGGATCAACCGGGGTTAGGGAATTGTTTTCATAACCACGAAGCTGGATTACCTCTCTTCCATCCAGGGTAAAGTTTCGGCCCAGGCCATCGCCGCCCAGGAAGAAGCGCTCGAAGGGTACTTTTCCTACATCGCTGTTATAATTCCCAAGAAATCCGAATTCCGCATTGGTCCGTAATACCAGTTTATCCACGATACGGGTATACCAGTCGCCCTTAAACTTGATTTTATAATATTCCAGCCATCGGAAACGCTCCTGGTCTACTTGTTCCAGTTCTGTGCGTTCCTGATCGGTAAGGCCCTGCCCCACCAGGGCGCGCTGTGTCCTTAATTCATTGAGTTCTTCACTGCGGTCTTTTAGCGCAGCAAAGTCCTTATCACTGAACAGGGAATAGGGTGGTGTAAATTTTGCGGTCACTTCGAAAATTGAACCGGTAATTGGGTATATCCGCCCAGGACCTGCAGAACTTCTGGATAATCCAAAGGTGTAGGCAAGTGAATTTGAGTTTCCGTTACCAAAATTGAAAAGACCGGTTCGGTAATTTTGAAAACTGTACAATTGATAGCTCAGGGAATGGGATACCGTAAAGAAATCATCCGGCCACTGAACCCTTTTGGCGAGACCAAGGGAAACCCCGGTAATGGAAAACTGCTGATCCTTATTGACCTGTACCCTGCCACTTCCACTAAATGAGGCCAGGAATTGCTGGGTCCTTGACAAAGACAGGTTAAAGCGCACCGGTTTTTTACCGCCCAGCCAGGGTTCCGAGAAATTTAAACTGTACACGCGGAAGGTCCTACTG